>NZ_CAWMDN010000098.1:0-28754 GCF_963866575.1 Aeromonas sp. L_1B5_3 | reverse complement strand
TCGGAACAGCTATTTAGCCCGACACTCAAAGGTAGCCCCAGCGGCGATGGCCACCTCCTTGCTGGCGCTGTTGCCAATCCCCATTACGATCTCCAGCCGAAATAGACCCAACTGTTCAAAGCCAGAGTCACGCTGCAGAGCGACCGCCCGCCGCACGGAAACGCCCGGTTCGAACGGGCGGATCACGAGCTGAGCGTTGGCAAGGCGCGGGAGAGTCATCACTTATCCTGCTTTTTCAGAAAGTAACTGATATGCCCCGGCGGCATATCGGGCAGCTGGCCAAAGACCTCGTAACCCTGCTTCTGGTAGAAGGGGAGGGCCTGAAAGCTGGTGGTTTCCAGATGGTAGTTGCTGATGCCCTTGCTTTGGGCGTACTGCTCCATGGCGCCGAGCAGGCGGCCGCCCCAGCCATCGCGGCGGATGCTTTCGTCGATCCAGAGCCAGTCGACGTGCAGCCAGCCCCACTTGATGTCGGCGATGATGCCGCCGTGTACCTTGCCCTCTTCATCCTTGATAAAGCTGGCGATCCGTTCGCGCAGATGGGTGCCGGCGTGATCCTTGTTGAAGCCCGAGAGGCCAATGCGCAGCGCTTCGATCTCATCGTCCTGAGGCGGTTGGGGTGGGGTTAGTTGCATAGTGCTTCCTGCTTGATGGTGGTTCTCTCTATGGGGTTGCCGCTTCCAGCGCGGCTATTTCGCCGCCGCTGATAAGCGGCAGGTTGCGGCTGATCTGCTCCACCGGCCAGTCCCACCAGGCGATGGCATTGAGACGGGCGATGGTGTCGTCGTCGAAGCGGTAGCGGATCACCTTGGCGGGGTTGCCGCCGACCACGGCGTAGGCGGGCACGTCGCCGGTGACCACGGAGCGGGCGGCGATAATGGCGCCGTTGCCGACTTTTACCCCCGGCATGATCAAGGCGTCATAACCAATCCAGACATCGTTGCCGATGACGGTATCGCCCTTGTAGGGGAGGCTGCCCGGGGCGGGGGCGGCATGCTCCCAGCCGTTGCCGAAGATAAAGAAGGGGTAGGTGGAGAAGCCGGAGGTCTGGTGGTTGGCGCCGTTCATGATGAACGTCACCCCGCGGGCGATGGCGCAGAACTTGCCGATGATGAGCTTGTCGCCGATGAAGGGGAAGTGGTAGAGGACGTTGCGCTCGAAGCCCGCCGAATCCTCCGGGTCGTCGTAATAGGTGTAGTCACCCACCTCGATATTGGGCCCCTTGATGGTGTTCTTGATAAAGCACACCTGGGGGAAGCCGTTCATGGGGTGGGGATTGGCGGGATCGGGTCCGTGCATCTGGTCTCCTTGGATGGGCCGGGCTAGAGCGCCGGAAAGTAGCAGGCGCTCATGTCGATGGGGTGATCGGGGCAGTCCTGCAGATAGAACTGCCAGCCCGCATCGGAGAAGGCGCGCAGCTCGGTCTCGACAAACTTGATGGCGAGGCTCAGTGCCTGCAGGCTGTCGATGCCGTAGATAAAGGTCTTGTCGCTCAGCCCCGCCAGTTTCACCTTGCAGCGCCAGTCACCGCCAGCCGAGCGTGGATCCGGCTCGGGGGCCTTGATGGCGATCTTGAGGGTGAGCTGTTCCCCTTCGAGGCTGACCGCCTCGAAACGGGCTTTGACGATGGCATTCTTCATCCTGCAACTCCTTGTGCGATTCCCCTCCTGTGGCATCGGGCTGCGTCTCCATGGAGGGATAAAAATGGGGGCGAGCTACAGGAGCCTAAACGAAGCCTCTTTTTGAAACAATGGGATATGGGTGGCGAACTGCGGGATTGCGGGTTGCGTCGGGTTGTTTCACCAAACGGGATAAACTTGCTGTAAAGGAATCTTGGCACTGCTGGAAATCTGTCCCATATGGTGATGGTTGGCGGGCTGTCGAGTTGGGGCACAATAGCCAGTCCCTGTTGGCCACAGAAGTACAGGAGCATCCATGACTCTTTCGGTATCGCAGCTTTACGAGGTGATGGCGCAGTTGCCAGACCCGGTCTTCATCCTGAGTGAAGATGGCTATTACGTGGAATACATAGGAGGCATGGAGCATCAATCCTATCAGGACGGCAATCCGCTGGCTGGCAAGCGGCTGCTGGATGTGCTGCCGGAGGCGATGTCCCTCTGGGTGATGGAGCAAGTCGCACTGGCGCTCAACAGCGGTCTGGTGCGGGTGGTGGAGTATGAGTTGGCGGCCAGCGAGGTGGGTGGCATCAATGCCGGTGTCGGGCCGCAAGGCGTGCAGCGCTTTGAGGGCAAGATTGCACCTCTGCCATCCCTCTATGACGGCAAGCGGGCGGTGGCTTGGGTGACCCGCAATATCACCCGCCAGTTCGAGTTGCAGCAGCGCCTGCAGCGCCAGAGCGAGACCGACCAGCTGACCGGCCTTCATAACCGCCGCTACTTCTTCGAGCATTGCCAGCTGGTGAGAGGCAGCGAGGCCCCCTGTGGCCTGCTTATGCTCGATATCGATCACTTCAAGCAGATCAACGACCGCTTCGGCCATCAGCAGGGGGATCTGGCACTGCAACGCTTTGCTGCCTGCGTCGATGGTCGGCTGCGGGCAGACGATCTCTTTGTGCGCAGCGGCGGCGAGGAGTTCGTGATCCTGCTGCCACGGCTTGATGAGGCAGGCTTGTTGCAGATGGCCGAGGGGATCCGCGCCGCGGTCGAGGCGCTGCCCGCCGAACCGGTTGGCATGACGGTCAGTCTGGGGGCCACGCTGGTGTTGCCCGGAGAGGATATCAATGTGGCGCTGGCTCGGGCCGACGAGTGGCTCTACGAAGCCAAGCGGACGGGGCGCAATCGGGTGGCGCACTGTCCGGCCGCCCCCGAAAATTAATGAATAAACCCTTGTTGATGCAAACATTAATTGGATGAAAAGTTCGCCATATTATTTCACTGATATCTCGCGAGCTATGGTGGTAATATTGGCTGCCCGATCGCTGTTCTTATTTGTGTTGTTGGGCAACAGAACAAGGGTTTATCGGTATGTTATCAAACGGGGATAAATGGGTGTGCTGGTGACGAATGCGATACATCTCGCCCCGTTTTGAAACAATCCGATTCAAACGGTCATGAATTATTAACCTTGACCCGGATGGCGATTTCAACGATGGTAGCGTGGCATCTCCATTTCACTCCGGTGGCCCTGTTGGCCGCTGGCGGATTTGCTTTTTCTGCACCTGCGGCCAAATGCCGCCTGATATTGCCAGCCTGTTATTCGGGCCAATAAAAATAATGATGACAGATTAATAAGGTATATATTGCAATGAGTGTTTCTATTGCTGAAAAGAGTAACCCGGTTTCAAAATTGAAATGGGAGAAAAGTGATTCGGTATGGACCATGGGCTTATATGCCACTGCGGTCGGTGCCGGTACGCTATTTCTCCCAATTACCGTCGGCAGTAATTCGCCGGTTATTTTATTGTTTATTTTGCTGCTCGCATTTCCGCTCTCTTATTATTCCCATCGGGCGTTGAGCCGCTTTGTGCTCTCCAGCTCCCACAAGGAGGGGGATATCACCCACGTGGTGGAGGAGCACTTCGGGGCGCGGGCGGGCAAGCTGCTGATGCTGGTCTATCTGATGGCCTTCTATCCCATCATTCTGGTCTACAGCATCTCCATCACCAACGCGATCCAGAGCTTTGTGGTGCACCAGCTGGGGGATGCCGAGATCCCGCGCGGTCTGCTGGTATTGGGGGTGATGCTGGGTCTGCATCTGGTGCTGCTGGCGGGCAAGCAGATCGTGGTGTCGGCCATCAGCGTGCTGGCGCTGCCCATGGTCGCCTTCCTCATCGGCCTCTCCATCTATCTGCTGCCCCAGTGGAGCCTATCCTACTTCAGCGAGAGTCAGGCGGTGGACTGGCGTGATCCGGCGTTCTGGAAATCCCTCTGGCTGATCGTGCCGGTGATGGTGTTTTCGTTCAGCCATGCGCCCATCATCTCCTCCTTCAGTGCGGCGCAGAAGAAGCGCTGTCAGGAGAGTGCCGACCTGCGCGCCAAGCGGATCATCAAGTGCAGCAGTCTGCTGATTTGCGGCAGCGTGCTCTTCTTCGTGGTGAGCTGCGTGATGAGCCTGAGTCAGGCCGAGATGGCGCAGGCGCGCATCGACAATATCTCCGTGCTGTCGGCGCTGGCGAACAAGTTCTCCAATCCGCTGATCGCCTATGTGGGGCCGCTTATCGCCATTCTGGCCATGTCCAAATCCTTCCTCGGTACCTCCATGGGGGTGAGCGAGGGGACGGTGAGCATGGTGAGCGGCGCCTGTCAGGGGCTGGGCCTTTCCCTGCGTGAAGCGACTATCGCGCGGGTCTCGTCAGTCATTCTGTTCGTGGTGACCGGGGTGATTACCTACCTCAATCCCAACGTGCTGGAGATCATCGAGAAGGTGAGCGGGCCGCTCATCGCGGTGATCCTGTTCCTGCTGCCGGCCTGCTCCATCTATCGTCTGCCTGCCCTCAAGCGTTATCGCGGGGCGAGTACCCTCTTCGTGCTGGTGATCGGGCTGCTGGCCATCTCGGCCCTTATCTACGATCTGCTGTAACGGCGGATCCCGCACAAGTCAAAAAGGGCGACCATCCGGTCGCCCTTTTTCTTTGCCTCTCATTTAGCCGAGCAAACTGGTGGCGCTCTGGCCCGCCATCAGCAGGCCGGCCGCCAGTACGCCGAACCAGACCAGGGTCGCGCTCACCAGCAGATAGCCGCCGGCGACAAACAGACCATCCCGCTGCAGCATACCGGTGGCCAGCAGCAGAATGGCCCAGGCGGGCAGGGCGTTGGTGAAGGGGATGGCGCCCAGGGGCAGCATCAGCAGCAGGGCGGCCAGCATGATCAGCAGGCCGTTGCAGCGGTTGATGGTGCTGCTGGCGGTCAGGGCGAGCAGGCGCGGGCGGATAACGCGATCTACCCGAGCCAGCAGATCCGCCCCCTTGTGCAGGGTCGGCTTGAGCTGGTCGGCAGCGAAGCGGCGCTCCATCAGGATGGCGGGCAGCCAGGGCACCCGATTGAGGGTGATGCCGATACCGATAAAGAGGATCAAGAGGCCAAACGGGGTGCTGACGCCGGGGATCGAGACCGGCAGCAGGAAGGGGACGGTGAGCAGCACGCAGAAGAGCAGCATCCCCTGCTCGCCGACCAGCGCGAGCATCTGGCGCAGGCTGATATGGCTCTCTTCGATGGCGTGGGCGGTGGCCCGCAGGGTATTGGCGAGGGTGTGTTGCGGGTCGTTGAGGGGGGCTGTCGCCATCTCCGGCATCCTTCTGCTGTCGGCTTGTGCCGGGCCACCATGACCCGGATTGGGCGCCAGCATACGTGGCTGCGGTTAATGGCCGATGAATGACACAGGCGCTTTTAACGCCACGGAAAATGAGCCGGTACAGGTGCCATTTAGGATGGCGACGGGATGGCTCTGGTATGCTTTTTGAGCAAAATGGATTGGCCGGAGGTGAGGATGAGACGAGTCGGGATGGTGATGATGGGGGCACTGCTGCCCCTTGGGCAGGCGTGGAGCGGCGAGGGGGAGGCCGGGGCCGGATTGAGCTGGCAGGTGACGCCATTTTACGGCTACAGCTCCGCCATCGATTTCAAGCGCAGCGAGGATCCCCAGCCTGCGCCAGTGTCGGCCAGCATTGACGAGCTGAAGGGGCAGGCCTCCGGCAGCTGGGGG
The DNA here is from genome assembly GCF_963866575.1 of Aeromonas sp. L_1B5_3. Lineage (NCBI taxonomy): Bacteria > Pseudomonadati > Pseudomonadota > Gammaproteobacteria > Aeromonadales > Aeromonadaceae > Aeromonas > Aeromonas sp. L_1B5_3. Next base: position 23,093 of record NZ_CAWMDN010000098.1, on the reverse strand, counting down.
CTCTTCATCAGCAAGGAGGTGGATGACCCCGGCATGATCGAGCTGCTCTACAGCCACCAGTCCACCACCCTCTCCCCCGATCAGCCGGATCGCCTCACGGTGGATACCTTGCACTTCGCCGGTGCACTGACCCTCGCCGACAACCTGCTGGCGCCCTATATCGGTGCCGGTATCGGGGTCACGCGCTTTGCCGCCTACGACAGCGAGGTGATGCCCTCCATGTCGCTGGCGCTCGGCGTTCAGCCCCGCCTGTCCGAGCATCTGGCCCTGCGGGCCGAGGTGCGGGGCTACGGCTCGCTTGCCAACGACAGTAGCGAGTTTCTCTGCAACCCGGATCAGTGTCTGTTCAAGGTGAAGGGGGATTTGGTGACCCAGTGGCAGGCCAATATCGGGCTCACCTTCCGCTTTTAGGCGGGGGAATGTCACGGATAGAGAAGGGGCCATGAGGCCCCTTTTCCATCCGCGATGTTATGGTCAGGTCATCCATCACCCGGTCGTGCTCCAGAGTGGGTTCACTCTCCGTTATTGGCAGGGATCGCCGACACATAGCGGTCTCTGCCTGCCTCCTTGGCGCTGTAGAGCGCCTGATCCACCCGCTTGAACAGCGAGACCGCCGGCTCCTGCGGCCCGCGAATGCCGAACCCTATGCTGACTGTCAGAGGATGGGCTGGGTCGGGGGCTATGGTGCGGGTTGCCGCCAGCAGGGTCGCTGCCAGTGGCTCCAGTTTCGTCTGGTTGGCGTCGGGCAGCAGGATTGCGAACTCCTCACCGCCAACGCGGGCTGCCAGCCCTCCGGCCGGACAGTGTTGTTGCAGCAGGGCACCAAACTGCTGCAACACCTTGTCCCCCATGTCGTGGCCGAAGTTGTCGTTGATCCATTTGAAGTGATCGAGGTCGAGCAGGAGCAGCACCTGATACTCCCCCTCTCCCAAAAACAGCTGCTGATGAAAGTAGCGCCGGTTTGGCAGTCGGGTCAGATCGTCAAACAGTGCCTGTTGTCTGAGCTGGCTATTGATATGAAAGAGGTGATGCATGGTGCTCAGGATACCGATGCTGCTCAGCAGGATACCGCTGGATCGCAGCAGATCCTCGGCGTAGATGGCGATCCAGAGCGGCTGGGCGACCAGCTCGTCCATGATGTCGGCGGTCGCCCCCAGGATCCACAGCGTCAGGCCACAGGAGAGCAGGCGATAGGTTTTGGCCGGCAGATGGGCGCACTGCACCACCCAGAACAGAAAGATCATGGTGAGCCAGTTGACCAGCTCGAACCCCAGGCTGCTGACATGGATCCGCTCGGCGGGGTAGTGGGGCAGCAGGGTGAGATGGGTGGAGATGATGGTCAGCACCAGTATCCCCAGCAGGGCGCTATGGGCGCGGTGTTCTGCGTCAAAGTGACGATAGCGGGTGACGCTGAGGTCGAGACGATCGGACTGCATGGTGTTCCTCGGATTGGGCCTGCCATCAGAGTGTCGAAAATGGCCCTCATCATGAATCTGTCGTGCCGTTTGTGGCGGCATGGCGTTCAGCCAGTGTAAACGGCGAGCTGGCCGGGCGCGATGATCATCACTCCAGCCTGTGGGGTTGCGCCTGATTTTGTGCATTTCTGGTGCGAGGGAGACCGCCTGCCCTGTCACAGGGCGACCGGCCGTGGCTTAGCGCAACGCACGCGCCATTTTGGTGCAAAAAGGAGTTTGTTTATATCTAATCTTATGATTTAAATGAGTTTTAACTTTTGGCCCACTTTATGCTTTTTACCATCAGGCGGTCATTTCTGGCCAGCTGCACCCGGCGAATCGAGGCTCGCGAGCAGTGGCCACAAGTTCAATCAAGGAAACGGAGCCGGTTTATACCGGTACGACAGGGAAGGAGAGTGCTCTATGGTCAAAAAATGGATGATGGCGGGTCTGCCGATACTGACGGCGTTGCTGGTGACCCCAACTTGGGCCGATGAGGTCTCTCAGGTTCAGGCTGCGGTGGCACCGGTTGCCAGCGTGACGATCAACAAGGGTGACAACACCTGGATGCTGCTCTCGGCTGCACTGGTGATCCTGATGTCGATCCCCGGTCTGGCGCTCTTCTACGGCGGGCTGGTGCGCGCCAAAAACATGCTGAGCGTGCTGATGCAGGTGTTTACCCTGTTCTGTCTCATCTGCGTGCTCTGGGTCATCTACGGCTACTCGCTCGCCTTTACCGAGGGTAACAGCGTGTTCGGCTCCTTCAGCAAGGTGCTGCTCAAGGGGGTCACTCCTGACTCCATCGCGGCCACCTTCAGCAAGGGGGTCGGTATCAGCGAGTTCATCTATGTGGTGTTTCAGGGGGCCTTTGCCGCCATCACCTGCGGCCTGATCGTCGGCGCCTTTGCCGAGCGCATCAAGTTTGCCGCCGTGCTGCTCTTCTCGGTCATCTGGTTCACCTTTGCCTACATTCCGCTGGCCCATATGGTGTGGTACTGGGCGGGGCCTGATGCCTACACCAGCGCCGATGCTGCTGCCGCTGCAACCGCCACCGCTGGTTATCTGTTCCAGCATGGTGCGCTGGACTTCGCGGGCGGCACCGTGGTGCATATCAACGCCGCCGTGGCGGGTCTGGTGGGTGCCTATCTGGTTGGCAAACGTCTGGGCTACGGTCGTGATCCCATGACGCCCCACAGTCTGACCATGACCATGATCGGCGCCTCCCTGCTCTGGTTCGGTTGGTTCGGTTTCAACGCCGGCTCCGCGCTGGAAGCCAACGGTGTTGCGGCGCTGGCCTTTATCAACACCTGGGTCGCTCCGGCTGCGGCAGCCCTGTCATGGACGCTGGCCGAGTGGGTGATGAAGGGACGCCCCTCCCTGCTGGGTGCCGCTTCCGGTGCCGTCTCCGGTCTGGTGGTGATCACTCCGGCGGCCGGTCTGGTCGGCGTCGGTGGTGGTCTGGTGATGGGCCTTATCAGTGGCGTGGCGGGTCTGTGGGGTGTCCACGGTCTCAAGCGCCTGCTGGGTGCGGACGACAGTCTGGACGTGTTTGGCGTGCACGGGGTGTGCGGCATTCTTGGCGCCCTGCTGACCGGCGTCTTTGCCAGCCCGGATCTGGGCGGTACCGGGGTGTGGGACTATGTCACCAATCAGGTGGCCGAGGGTTACTCCATCCTTGGACAAGTGAAGATCCAGGCCATCGGGGTTGGCGTGACCATCCTCTGGTCCGGTGCCGTGGCGGCGATCTCCTTCAAGCTGGTTGACCTGGTGGTGGGTCTGCGAGTGAACGGCGATGCCGAGCGGGAAGGGCTGGATGTGACCACGCACGGCGAGAAGGCCTACAGCATGTAATCCCGAACGTCAGACAACAAAAAACCGCCGGTTCCGGCGGTTTTTTTATGGTGCAAGCGCGGTGGCGCTTTTAGTTCGCACTCTTAGTTCGCACTCTTAATTCACGACAGCCACGTTGATGCTGCCGTTACCCTGGGTCATGCGGACACGGGCACCCGGGGTGAAGGTGGGGCTGGCTTTCTGCACCACTACGATGGCTTCGCCGTTCTCTTTCTTGATCTCCAGTTCGACGCCGTCGACCTGATTCATCTTGTTGCCGATGGCGTTACCGGCTGCGGCACCGGCGATGGCGCCGCCAGCGGCTGCGAGATCGCGACCGGTACCACCACCGACGGTGCTGCCCAGCAGACCGCCGACCACGGCGCCGCCGATGGTACCCATCAGGGAGTTCTCATCGGCCTGAATCTTGACCGGGCGGGTAGAGATGATGGTGCCGTAGCTGACGGTTTGAACCTGCTTGGCGCGGTCTTTGGTGTAGACATCGCCAGAGTAGACATCGCTATTGGCGCAACCAGTGATGGTGGTGGCGGCCAGCAGGGCAATAATGGTCATTCGTTTCAACATGATAGGCCTCCAAGGCTGAATAGAATTCAAACAATCAGTTCGATGAATTGAACTTTACTCCAAGCAAGCGGGACATGAAATCGGCAAAATGTAACCAATTATGCGTTCTGTAACCGCTTTTATCCTTGAATCGCAGCTGTATCAGTGAGCTTTTTGACCAGCACCAGCCGATCCTCGCCGGGGCCGAAGTAGTCGGCCACCTCTTCGACCAGCTGATAACCGAGCCGGTAGTAGAGGCGCTGGGCCGGGTTGGCGGGATCGACCGTGAGCTGCAATTCGCTGATCTGCAGCCCTTCCATGTTGGTCTCCATCTGACGCATCATCCGCTCGGCCAGACCGAAACCACGCGCCTCGGGCAGCACCGCCAGCGAGAGTACCCACCCTTTGGCTCGCTCCTGACCGAAACCACCCAGCACATAGCCCACCAGATGCCCCTCGTACTCGGCTACCAGCAGCAGCTCGGGCCACAAATCCATCGCCTGACGGAAGAAGAAGGCGGGATAGACATCTTCGCCAAAGACCTTGGCATCGATCTGCCAGATGGCGTGCATGTCGGTATGGGTCGCGGGGCGCAGCAGGGGCGGGTTGTGGTGCATCAAGGCGTCTCTGGTCAATATTGGCGAAAGGTGATGCCCTGGGTCTGTACCTTGCGATCGCTGCCACCGCGCCATTGGGCGGGGCGGGCCAGCTCGCGGACATCCAGAGCGGTATAGGCAATGTCGTGGTGAAACAGGCTCTCGGCGAGCGACTGGCGCAGGGCGAGCAGCCGCACATCGTCGAGTTGCCAGCCGCTAACCAGTTCGGGCGCGCTTTCGTGGCGATAGAGCGCGAAGTAGTAACCAAGCCAGCGGGTCGGCAGTTTATGGATCCTGGCCTGGGTCAGCAACTGTCCTGCGCTGTATTGCTCGCAGGCGCCATACTCTTTGGCCAGGATCGCCGACATCGCCAGATAGCGGCGCAGGGCCCGACGCTCACGAAAACGGGTAAACCAGCTCATCTTGTTTCTCCACTGTTCAGGGCAGACAAGGGCTCTGCGCCAGACAGCAAGATCTTAGCGATTGATTTCTGAATCCTGCATGAGCGTTCAGGGGGGAAGCGGGCGGCTGTGGGGCAGTTTGGGGGCCTTGCGCCAGCCATCGAGCAGATGACGGATGGCCAGCCAGGGGTGGCGCAGCAGCATGCGGGGGCCACTCCAGCGCATCACCTGCTGGATCTGTTTGCGCATCGCAGGTGCGTAGCAGTGGATGTTGCAGTTGGCGCAGGTGGGCTTGTGACCGTGGCCGTAACGGCAGCGGGTGAGCCGCTGGTGGGCGAAATCCCGCAGCTTGCGACAGTGACGGCAGTGGGGATCCTGATGATGGTGCTGGCAGTAGAGGCGGATCATGGCACTGACTGTCCGCTGCTCGCGCACCAGTCTGGGGTGAAGAGTCGCCGCTTTGCCGGTGCTGGCGTGCGCGCCCCTTGCTGGGTTGGCTTGATGAATTTTCATGGTCGCCATTTTCCTGACCAGCCCGGGCAGGGTGTTGATACAGGTCAAAAGGGGGGGCAAAAAAACAGGGCCCACAGGCCCTGTGTCATCAGATGAGGCTGGTTGCCTGCTCCAGCCAGGCGAGATCCTCGCCCTCGAGCAGCGGGCTCAGGCGGCGGAACACTTCGGCGTGGTATTCGTTGATCCAGCGGAATTCGGCCGGGCTCAGCAGGCTGCGGTCGATCAGGCGGGTATCGAACGGTACATAGGTCAGGCGCTCGAAGCCCAGCATCGGCAGCTCGCCGATCTGCTCCAGCTCGCTCACCACCACCAGGTTTTCGCAGCGGATGCCAAAACCATCTTCGCGGTAGTAGCCCGGCTCGTTGGAGAGCACCATGCCCGGTTGCAGCGCCACCATGTTCCCTTTCGGGGCGATGCGCTGGGGCCCTTCGTGGACGCTCAGGAAGTGGCCGACGCCGTGACCGGTGCCGTGATCGTAGTTGTAACCGGCTTGCCACAGCGGCATACGGGCCAGCACGTCGAGCTGGATCCCAGCGGTGCCGCGCGGGAAGCGGGCCTGATCCAGCGCGATATGACCCTGCAGCACCCGGGTAAACATCGCTTTCTGCTCGTCGGTCACCTCACCCACCTTGATGGTGCGGGTGATGTCGGTGGTGCCATCCATATACTGGCCACCGGAATCGAGCAGGTAGAGGCTGTCCTGACCAAACGCACGCGGGGTGCCGTTGGTGTGGTGGTAGTGGCACATGGCGGCGTTGGGGCCGAGCGCAGAAATAGTATCGAAGCTCGGCTCGACGTAGTGCTCCTGCTCGCGGCGGAACGCTTCCACCTGATCGGCCAGAGTGCCTTCATCCACCCCTTCAAACTCGCCGGAGGCGATCAGCCGATCCAGCCAGGCGAGGAAGCGGGTCATGGCCACGCCGTCGCGCAGATGAGCGGCGCGCATGCCGGTCAGCTCGACCTCGTTCTTGCATGCCTTCGGCAGCATGGTCGGGTCTTGGCCAGCCACCAGAATGGCGCCCGCCTCTTCCATGATGAGCTGGGTCCAGGCGTTGGCGCTGTCCGGATCGGCCAGCACCTTCTGTTGATCTTCACCGATGCGCTGCAGCACGTCGCCCAGCTTGTCGATGGGGTAGACGGAGACATCCTGCCCCACGTGCTGGCTGAAGGCGAAGCAGTCGATCTTGTCGGTATCGACGAAGAAATCCATGGTGGTGTTGGCGTAGAGCACGGCAAAACCGAGCACCACCGGCAGCCGCTCGATATCGCGGCCACGCAGGTTGAGCAGCCAGTTGATGGGCTCGGCCTGGGTCAGCAGCACGGCATCGAGGCCGCGCTTGCGCAGATCGGCGGCCAGCTGTTCGCGCTTGGCCTGGCTCGACTGGCCCGCCAGCTCTTCGCTGTAGAGGATGACCGGCGTCTTGGTCGGCTCGGGACGATCGCTCCAGTTCAGGTCGATGGGGTTCTGCTCGACCCGCACCAGCTCGATGCCGCGCTCGGCCAGCACGGCCTTGGCGTTCTTGTACCAGGTCAGGCTGTGCAGACGGGCGTCGAAACCGACCCGGGTGCCGGAGGGCAGCTGCTCGGCCAGCCACTGGACATGGGGATCTTCAACCAGATGGAGAAATTCGAACAGCTCGGACGGCGCCTGCATGCGGGCCTGCACCGTGTAGCGACCATCGACGAAGAGGGCGGCACGCTGGGCCATGATGATGGCGACGCCGGCGGAGCCATTGAACCCGGTGATCCAGTCCAGCCGCTCGGCGTAGGCGGGGATGTACTCGCCGAGGTGCTCATCATCATGGGGGACGATAAAGGCGTCCAACTCCTGCATGGCCAGCTCGGCCCTGACTTGGGCGACGCGGGTTTCAATTATCTCGAAATTATTCATGTCGTTAGTGCCAGATGGTTGCTTTATGAGTGTTCATTTCTTGTGGCCGCCAGCCAGGATCCGCTTGATCGACTGGCCTGCTGCCTCGATATGCTGCCTGAGCAGCACCACTGCCTCGTGCTTGCGCCGGGCGCGGCACAGCTCCAGCAGTTGGGCGTGTTCACGCTCAGCCTTGTCCACGCCATCGGTGGCAAAGAGCAGCTCGAAGCGGACATAGCGGTCACAGCTCAGATTGATCTGGGCGATCAGTTCAAGTGCCTGGGGGCGACCGGCTGCCTGATAGAGGGTGGCGTGAAAGCTGTGGTTCAACTCGGCCCAGTGTTCGATCTGGGTGCCTGACTCCAGGGCGTGATCAAACTGGGCGAGGATGGCCTCCGCCTTGGCGAAGGTGGCTTCCGTCATCTTGTCGACGGCGTGGAACAGGGTATCGGCTTCCAGCAGCGCTCGCAAATAAAAGAGCTCGTCGATGGCTGCGGCGTCCAGCATGGTGACGACGGCGCCGCGATGGGCCTCGAATTTCACCAGCCCCTGTGCTTCCAGTTGCATCAGGGCTTCCCGCACTGGAATGCGGCTCACTGCCAGCTCCTTGGCGATGGCATCCTGGCGCAGAGGGGCGCCGGCGGGGAACTCCCCACGGAGGATCCGGCCGCGGAGGTTTTCCATCACCATCTGGGTTCGGGTCTTGTAGGGTGGGGTCATGGTCGGGTCACGATTGGGCGTTACAAAATTGTATATTGTATAAAGTTTGGCTGAATCTACCCCGTCACACCCGGCATGGCAAGGTTTAGGGGCTCGCCGCGGCATGGCTGGCGGCGTTCGGAACTCCATAAAAACAAAAATGCCGGTCAGCGTGGCTGACCGGCATCATCTCGTTGATGCGAAGGGGTCTGTTACAGCTGCGGACCTGCCGCTACCAGACGTTTGCCCTCGTCGTTATCGGTGAAGCGCTCGAAGTTCTTGATGAAGCGCTGGGCCAGATCCTGCGCCTTGGCATCCCACTCGGCCTTGTTGGCGTAAGTGTCGCGCGGGTCGAGGATGGCCGGGTTCACGTCATGCAGTGCAGTCGGCACTTCCAGATTGAAGATCGGCAGCACCTTGGTCTCGGCCTTCTCGATGGAGCCATCCAGGATGGCGTCGATGATGGCGCGGGTATCCTTGATGGAGATGCGCTTGCCGGTACCGTTCCAGCCGGTGTTGACCAGATAGGCCTCTGCACCTGCCGCTTCCATCCGTTTCACCAGCTCCTGACCGTACTTGGTCGGGTGCAGGGAGAGGAAGGCTGCGCCGAAGCAGGAGGAGAAGGTCGGAGTCGGCTCGGTGATGCCGCGCTCGGTACCAGCCAGTTTGGCGGTGAAGCCAGAGAGGAAGTGGTACTTGGTCTGCTCCTTGGTCAGCTTGGAGACCGGGGGCAGCACGCCGAAGGCGTCGGCAGTCAGGAAGATCACCTTGGTGGCGTGACCTGCCTTGGAGACCGGCTTGACGATGTTCTCGATGTGATAGATGGGGTAGGAGACGCGGGTGTTCTCGGTACGGGAGCCATCATCAAAGTCGATGGTGCCATCGGCAGCAACGGTCACGTTCTCCAGCAGCGCATCGCGGCGGATGGCGTGGTAGATATCCGGCTCGGCCTCTTCGGAGAGCTTGATGGTCTTGGCGTAGCAGCCACCTTCGAAGTTGAACACGCCGTGGTCATCCCAGCCGTGCTCGTCATCGCCGATCAGCTGACGCTTCGGATCGGTGGAGAGAGTGGTCTTGCCGGTGCCGGAGAGGCCGAAGAAGATGGCTACGTCGCCGTCCTGACCCACGTTGGCGGAGCAGTGCATGGAGGCAATGCCGCGCAGGGGCAGGAAGTAGTTCATCATGGAGAACATGCCCTTCTTCATCTCGCCACCGTACCAAGTGCCACCGATGAGCTGCATCTTCTCGGTCATGTTGAAGGCAACGAAGTTCTCGGAGTTGAGACCCTGCTCCTTCCAGTTCGGGTTGGTGCACTTGGCACCGTTCATCACCACGAAGTCAGGCTTGAAGGTTTTCAGTTCTTCATCGCTCGGGCGGATGAACATGTTTTTCACGAAGTGTGCCTGCCAGGCCACCTCGGTGATGATGCGCACGGCCAGACGGGTGTCCGGGTTGGCGCCGCAGAAGCCGTCGACCACAAACAGGCGCTTGCCGGAGAGCTGTTTGGTGACCAGCCCTTTCAGATGTGACCACACTTCGGGGGTAATCGCTTTGTTATCGTTTTTACCCTGGTCAGACCACCACACAGTATCCTGGGTAGTGGCATCTTTGACGATATATTTATCTTTCGGAGAGCGGCCGGTGAAGATACCGGTGTTGACGTTGACGGCGCCCAGTTCGGTGACGACGCCGCGCTCGAACCCTTCCAGGTCAGGGCGAGTCTCTTCCGCGAAAAGCTGCTCGTACGAGGGGTTGCGAACGATTTCCTGGCTGTTTTTGATGCCGTACTGGTCCAGTCCTAATTGTTGGGCCAGGGTGGGTTCTGCCACGATTGTCATTGTATTCTCCTGGGTTCAGAGGTTTGTAGGGTTCTATCTGACGTTCATCCTATCACTTAGGTGGTAGAGTTTAGCGATCGCCATCAAACTTTATAAAATAGGGTGTTTTTTTGTTATTAAAGTTAAAGGCGGGTTTTGCCCGCCTTTAATTAGTGTAACTTGTTTGCATCATTGCCGGGAGCCCTGCTGAACAGGGTTTCGACATCGATCCCATTAAATTGGTACTGGGCGCCGCAATAATCACAGTGCATGTCGATCTTGCCGAGCTCCTGCACCATATCCATCACCTCTTCCTTTTCTATCTGCAGCAGGGCCCCTTCGCAGCGCTCACGGGAGCAGGTGCAGCGGAACTCGACCGCCTGCGGATCGAACACCCGCACCTTGTCCTGATGGTAGAGACGGTAGAGGATCTCTTCCGCTTCCAGACCAAACAGCTCTTCATCCTTGATGGTGCTGGTGAGCTGGGTCAGGTGCTCGAAGTCGTTGCTGTGATCCTCGCTCTGGGCGGGCAGCTCCTGCAGCATGATGCCGGCAGCGCGCGGTTCGCCCTCGTGGTAACCGGTGCGGATCCACAGCTTGGTCGCCAGCTGCTCGGACTGGGCAAAGTAGTGCTCCAGACAGCCAGCCAGGGTGTCGGCGTCCAGCGCGATGATGCCCTGATAGCGTTCGCCCTGATCCGGGGTGATGGTGATGACCAGCTGGCCGTTGCCGATCAGGCTCTGCAGTTTGCCATCGCTCGGCAGTTCGCCTTCAAAGCGGGCCACGCCACGCAGCTGCTGGTTGTGGTCACCATTGATGACGGCCAGACGCACCGGGCCATCGCCCTGCAGCTGAACGGTGATGGAACCTTCAAACTTGAGGGTGGCGGTCAGCAGGCTGGTGGCGACCAGCAGCTCGCCCAGCAGTTTTTGCACCTGCACCGGGTAGTTCTGGGCTTCCACCACATGGCGGTAGGTGTGATCCAGCTGGACCAGCTCGCCACGTACTTCGTACTCTTCAAACAGATAGCGATACAGCAGATCTTGGTTGCTCATCATATGTTCCTGGGTTCTTCGGTGAGGTAAATCGGGCGGGCTGGGGTTGAGGCCAGCCCGGTATCAAATCGGGGTCGGTCAGTACTGTTTGACCTTGAGCAGCTGGCGCCGCTCCTGCTTGTCGGGGCGACGCTCCGGGCTCGGCGCAAACTGGCTGTTGAAGCGGCGCGCTTCGCTGTTTTCGGCCCGCTGTTTCAGGCTTTCGGCGGTCTCTTCATAGAGCTGCTGGGCGAGCGGTGCCGATTTGCGCTGATCGCTGATGGCCAGCACCCGCACTTCCCGCTCATCCTGCCCCTGCCAGAAGCGGATCAGCGCACCCACTTCCACCTGTTTGCCCGGTTTGCTGCGCTGACCATTGTAGTGCACCTTGCCGCCGTCAATCTGATCCCGCGCCAGCGAGCGGGTCTTGTAGAAACGGGCCGCCCACAACCACTTGTCGAGACGAACCTCAAGGGCGCTTTCCGGATGATTGGCCATGAACCGGCTCCATAACGGGGAAAAGGGGTGGTCGATTATACCAGAGGCGGGCCGCTGGATAGAAACCGGCCGGCAGCGAAGGCGTGCCCCGCTGCTGTCCTGACCACGCAACATATGGGCAGTTTGCTGATTAACAAGGGAAAAGCGGGGGATCTGGCCGTAAGGGGTAGATTGCCTGCCATATGTTGCATAAAAGATGTCGCCCCTCGCGGGGCGCCATCGTTCAGTGCAATTGACCGGTCAGCTCGGTGATCAGAAGCGATCCTGCGGTTCGACTTTCTTCTCCTCCTTGCCTTCGCTGTGGGCGATGGCGGTGCGAATCAGGTCAACCCCGGCACGGATAATCAGCACCCCCATGTTGACCAGCTTGACGCAGACCCACATGAAGGTGATGAGTAGGATCAGCTTGAGCACGGTCTGGAACGCTTCCAGGAAGTTCTGCTCCAGCTGGGCGGTGAGGCCGTTGGCGCTGGTCATCAGCCAGGTGTAGACCTCGCGCACGAACGGGATGCGGCTTGGCATCTCCAGCACGTCCAGTGCCGCAGGCAGGGCCTGAAAGATGACGATGCTGCCGAACAGGATCAGGATGACACCGATGGCGATGCCGAGGAAAAAGCCGAACTGTCTCATGGAGGGCTCCAGCGGTTGCTGCATGACATTGAAGATAGCCGCCAATAGTAGGGAGTGCCCTCGCTCATCGCAATCTTCCCGGTGCGGCCATCATGGCCGGATCAGCGCTGAACAGGCTGCCAGCATTGCCCAACTATCTGATTTCTGGGAGGCTTGTCGCCATTGTGCATAGGGAAAGCAAATTGATGTCGAGAACCCTCTTTTTACTGTTGCTGACACTGTTTACCGCTCTGCCAGCCCTGAGCGCCGAACCGACGGCGGCAGTCTGCGCCATCCGCCATCAGGATCAACTGCTGCTGGTGCAGGATCGCATCTCCTCCCGCTACAGCCTGAGCGGCGGCTACATAGATGGCGACGAGCGCCCCGAACAGGCGGCGCTACGCGAGCTGTATGAAGAGACCGGTCTGCGCGGCGAAATCGTCGCGGATCTTGGCCGCTGGCAGAAAGCGCAGGTCTTTGCCTGCCGCACTCTTGAGCCTATCGTCGCCCAGCAAGATTCCGATTTTGTCTCGCTGCTGAAGGCCCCCAATCTGGGCGGGGAGATCCTCAACGCCCGCTTGATCGCGGTAGACAAGCTGCCCCGCGCGCAGCGCCGCTTCCCGGAGCAGCTCGACTGGCTGCAAGCCCGGCTTGGTGAGCTGCCCGAGAGCGAGGTGCGCTGGCAGGCCGATTTCGTGGCGCAGGGCAATGCGCTGCATCAGGCCGAGATCCCGCTGATGATGCGCCTGCAACAGTGGCTGGGGGCCGATGTCTGGTGGCTGTCGGTCAGCAATCTGTTTGGTTCAGGCGGCTTTCAGCTTGCCCTGATACCTTTGCTGCTCCCGCTGCTGGGGTGGCCACGGCTGCGTCAGCTGCTCTTTGCCATGCTCTGGCTCGGGCTGCTGGTGCAGGCGAGCAAGGAGGGGATCGGCTGGCCGCGCCCCTTCCATCTGCAACCTGAACTGGCGACTCACAGCGCCCAGGGCTTTGGCATGCCGAGCGGTCACACCGCCTCGGCCCTGCTGTTCTGGGGCGCGCTGCTTGGCTGGCTCTGGCCTGCCCGGCGCGGGCTGGCCTATTTGCTGGCGCTGCTGCTGGCCCTCACCACCGGTCTGGCGCGGGTCTGGCTCGGGGTGCACTTTATCTCCGATGTGGCGGTTGGCCTGCTGATTGGCGCCTTGCTGCTGGCGGTTCGCCCATACTGGCGGCTGGATCAGCGTTTATCCGCTTGGGGCTTGCTGATCGCTGCCGCACTGGTTTGCGCTGGCCTGAGCCAGTCGGCCCATCTGGCCGGGATCGGGCTGGCGGCGCTGGGCCTCTGGCTCGGGGGGCGGGTCACGCTGGTGCGCGACGGTTATTGCCCGTGGCTGACCGGCGCCGTGGTGCTGGCGGGCATGCTGTTGATGGTGGCGGGCGCGTGGGCATTGCCGCTGTTGACCAGTAGTTCGCTCACTATCCTGCTTGGTCAGTTTGTGCTCTTTTTCGGGCTGGGGCTCTGGTTGAGCGCTGGCCCCTGGTGGATACTATCTCTCTTGAAACAAGACTCTCGACCCAGGGGCGGATGCCCTGACAGGGAAACCCTATGAACATGAAAAAAGTGGATTTGGCCAAGATAACCCTGGGGGTGCTGTTTCTCAGCATCCTGATTATCTCCTGTTTCCTGGTGCTGCAGCCCTTCCTGCCCGCGCTGGTGTGGGCCACCATGATCACCATCGCCACCTGGCCGTTGATGCTGATGGTGCAGCGGGTGCTGTGGGGCAAGCGGTCGCTGGCGGCCCTCTTTATGACGCTGGTGCTGCTGCTGATGTTCGTCATCCCGCTCTTTATGACGCTGGCCAATGTGGCGGAGAAGGCGCCCATGCTGATCGAGCTGGGCACCAACATCAGCCAGTCGCCGCCGCCGGAGCTGCTCTGGCTGCAACAGATCCCGCTGGTAGGCGACAAGCTCTACGGCTTCTGGCAGCAAATTCTGGCGAGCGGTGGTCAGGTGCTGTTTGCCAAGCTGGCACCCTACTTTGGTCAGACCGCCCGCTGGCTTGCCGCTCAGGCGGGCAATCTGGGGCTGCTGTTCGTTCACTTCCTGCTGACTGTCGGTATCTGCGGCCTGCTCTACCACTCCGGTGAAGTGGTGGCGACCGGCATTCGCCGCTTTGCCCACCGTCTGGCCGGGCAACGGGGCGACAACGCCACCGTGCTGGCCTCTCAGGCGATCCGTGCCGTGGCCATGGGCGTGGTGGTGACCGCGCTGGTGCAATCCTCGGTGGCCGGTGTTGGCCTGCTGATTGCCGGTATCCCCTACGCCATGGTGCTGGTGGTGGTGATGTTCCTGCTGATCGTCGCCCAGATCGGCCCCTTCCCGGTGCTGCTGGCCTGTATCGGCTACCTCTACTGGAGTGGCGACACCACCTGGGGCACCTTCCTGCTGGTCTGGTCACTGTTTGCGGGCACCATGGACAACTTCCTGCGCCCCTTCCTCATCAAACGCGGCGCCAATCTGCCGCTCATCCTCATTCTGGTGGGGGTTATCGGCGGCTTGCTGGCGATGGGGATCATCGGCCTCTTTATCGGCCCGGTGGTGCTGGCGGTGGGCTACACCCTGCTGGATGCCTGGATCAAGGAAGATGACCAACCGGCGGCCGCGGCGGTGGAAGCGCCCAAGGCCGAGTGACGAGTCAGTAAAAAGACGATTCAGTCTCCATCTATGATGCAAAGAGCCGCCCGGTGTGAACTGGGCGGCTCTTTTGTTTGTGGTGATTGTGGTTTATGGCGATCGAGTCAGATTGGTTGATCCTCGCCAACCTCCATATCCCACATATGACCGTCTCATGTAGGTTCGATTAGCGAAGCGTAATCGGACGATCGAGATGCCGCTGTCCCGGTTCTATCCATAAGTCAGCGGTGACCCGTCAGAGGGGAATACGGGTGACTTATGGCGGTAAAGCAGACTGGGCAAGCGGTATAAATTGAATCTATGGGTTTGTGTTAAATGCCCCAATTTTTGCTTATACCGATGTCTATCCAGCCCCTGCGCCACGATTTGGCCCGTTACAGATCAGCCACAGGCAATGGCCGATTTGTGCCAACCCATATGCCCCCCGTGTTACCGCCTATGCCGGTTTGATTAGCGAAGCTTGATTGGAGGATCGAGATGCCGCCGTTCCGGTATTTCCGTGAATCAGCGGCATTTGGCAGAGGGGGAATCGGGTGGCCGTTATAGTGGGGAAATGGATTTACGCGAACGTCCGATTACGCCTGACGGCTAATCGAACCTACGGGCTAGTTAGGTTTTTCTAAAGACAGGGATACTGACCATCGCTGTCAATCAAATAAACCTGAGTCAGGTACCAGCGACCATCCTTATTAATTAAATGGTATTCATAAACAGGCGTGTAGTAAGGTTGAAGCAGCTCAGTGCGAATTGTAGCACTGTTGCCATTTAGCTGTGTCAATATGATTCTTTCATTATGTGGATCATGAGACGGCTCTGAACCATACGCAACCGGTTCCCCTTTGAACTCTGGGAGAGTATATTTTATTAGTAGCTTTTTATATGACTTCTCTATTAGTTCCATAGATTTAATTGGTTCGTGATTAGAATCTATTCTTATGGCGTAGTTATTCCATGAAAAATAATCGGCTTGGAAGGATTTCACTAAAGCCTCTGGCTTTTCCGCTCCATTTACATTTTGGCTCAACGAGAATAGCCACAGAAGTAGGGGGATTAGACGTTTCATTTGTTCCCTAATGTTAAATTAAGGGGCGCGCAGTAGGCGTGTCCCGCTTTAATGATTAGTTGGGCGTTACTTGCCGAGTATTCTTTTCCACCAAGAAAAGGACTTCTTGATAGCGGGACGGTTGGATCAAACTCCCAATCGTCCTCAGAGATAAATAGATTACCATCTCCGTCCTGAATTTTGGCGTTCAGATGCTGCGCAATCTGGAGCATCTTCCGATACAACGCGGTATCTGGCCACTTAGTCGAAATGTTTCCTCCAAACCAGTTAAGCCATAGGTCTTCGTATTTTGACTGTCCATTCAAGCGGACGAAGTAGTCGCCATTCTCGGGGAAGAACTGGAGTTCTGGGTCAGTGTTAACATAAATACGCCATTCTTCTGCTCCAATTTCATACCCTTTGTTTTCGGCCAAATGATTGGCGTGTGTAATATGTAGTTCTATTCCCATGACTCACTTCCGTAATTGTGACGGCAATGTTTTAGATCAGAATGCGGCCCACCATGGCCGTTGCAATGGCTGCTAATGATTAGGTTTAAATATACTAGCCACCGTACCTACAGGCTTGGATTTCGGTCTCGATATTCAGCCTCCCAATAATAGCACATATTGAGCTAGGCAAACTCCACATGCTTTTCCAGTTTATATTTCCGATTAAAAAGTCGCTTAATAATAATGAGTAAATGACATTTTAGTGACCAATATAAATTGGCAACCGGTAAGCCTATTTTATTCCTGAAACTCCCACGGGATTTTATTTTTGAACTGTTTAATTGCTTGCTCGACAAGCTCAAGATCGAGCTCCTTTTTATAAAAGGTCACCTCTCTGGTCTTTTTAGTGTCATCTCGAAAAATTTCCAGAAGCATGTCGCCACCAGAATAAATCTCTATTCCGATCCCATCTCGACCAGAGCCAACATCACTCGCTACAATACACTGCTCGATCTTGGAATATTCATCCATGCTCATTACCTTGCGATCCCAAATGGTGGTAATTAAAGGAAAGGTGGTACTAACAACCTCATATTATCCCTTCCATAAAATACCAAGGCACTCGTATGACCGCTACGAAAATTCATTTAAAATCATCATATTCTCGGTCTGACTCTGGAGCTGAACCTATTCACTTAGCATCATCTTTGGCTCTGTTTACTCCTGAGCAAAAATACACCCCCAGAGCGGCAATTGAAAGCACCACCCAGCCTCAGCCTCTTGAATAACTCGGGAGCGTGATCAAGGTGACACGCCATATGACATCGCTGGCCAAGATACGGAACGGTGGCTGAACAAAAATGGGCATGGATAAATAACCCGGAGCGTGGCAACGCCCCGGGTTATCAGTGGGTAGGAGAGGGTCAGGCTGGCTGGTGGAGGGTGATGCAGTGAATACCGCCGCCACCGGCGGCGACCGGATCAATATTGATCTGCACGATTTCGCGACCGGGGTAGAGGCGGGTCAGCAGCTCGTGGCAGTAGCTATCGGCGGCCTTGTCGCCAAACTCGGGGGCGATCACCGCGCCATTGATAGGCAGATAGTTGATATAACCGGCGGCAAAGTCGCGGCTGCGGCTAAAGCGGTTGTCCCGCCCATCGAGCGGGGGCGGCAGCACATGCAGCTCCAGCTTGTTGCCGTCCGCATCGGTGGCCTGCCTGAGGATGGCCATATGCTGGCGGGTCACCTCGTAGTCGTGGGATTCCGGGTCGTTGTCCAGATTGACCACCACCACCCCGGGGCGGACAAAGCGGGCGTAGAAGTCGACGTGGGCATCTGTGATGTCCTTGCCCTTGATGCCCGGCAGCCAGATGATTTTACGCAGCCCCAGATTGGCTTTCAGCTCCGCCTCCAGTTGCGCCTTGCTCACCCCCGGATTGCGATTGCTGTTGAGCCAGCAGCTCTCGGTCATGATGGCGGTGCCGTTGCCATCCACCTCGATGCCGCCCCCCTCGCCAGTCAGCTTGCTTTGCAGATAGTGAGCATCCGCCTGCTTGCTGACCAGCTCGGCTACGCCCGCATCCTGTTCGTGCTCCTGCTTGTCGCCCCAGCCGTTGAAGTTGAAATCCACCAGCCCCAGCTCCCCTTCGCCGTTCTGGACGAAGACGCCACCGGTATCGCGCAGCCAGATATCGTCCAGCTCGGCGACGATAAAGCGGGTGTTCTGCTCGCCACAGAGTTGGCGGGCCAGTGCCTGTTCGGCTTCGCGGCAGAGCACGTTGACCTGGGTATAGGGCACCATGGCCTGCACCAGCCGGCCGATGGTCGCCTGCACCTCCTTGTAATCTCGGCCCCAGATGGCCGGGCTGGCGGCAAAGGCGACCCAGACCCGGGTCTGGAACGTCGACTCTTCCGGCATATGAAAGGGCGTGTTGGCGCTCGCCAATGCGCTCTCTTCCGGGTTAGCGCCATCGGCCGCGAAGGCTTTGCCGGGCAGGTTGCCGAGCCCGGCCAGCGCACCGATGGCCGCCAGCTGTTTCAATACGTTGCGTCGGGATGGCATGAAAAACTCCTTATGATTCATAGGCTGCTCTTGAAGCGAGTCCAGGCCCGCATGCGCGCTCGCATGGCGGATTGCGCGATATCCTGGCCCGGGATGAGCCGCTGATAGGTGGCGTCATCCAGATAGATATCCGGGTTGCCGGTCATGGCCGCATCAACCATGGATTTTGCTTTGGCACTGGCAGTGGGATAACCGGTGCTGTTGCTGATGGCCGCCATGTTGGCCGGGCGCATCACAAAATTGATAAAGGCGTAGGCGTATTCAGGATGGGCGGCATCCGCCGGGATCGCCATGGTATCCATCCAGATAGTGCTCCCTTCCTTGGGCAAACGGTACTCGAATTGATCCTTCTTGCCAGCCTCGGCGGCGCTGCGACGCGCTTGGGTCATGTCGCCGCTGTATCCGAGGGAGAGGCATATGTCGCCGTTGACCAGCTGGGTAGCCGGCTGGGACTGGAATTTGCGGATATAGGGTTTGATCCCCTTGAGCAGGGCCAGGGCCGCATCCAGATCCGCCGCTTTGCCACTGCGGGGTTCACGTCCCAGATAGTGGAGCACTACCGCCAGCACCTCGTCGGGGGAGTCGATGATGGAGATGCCGCAGTCGGCAAACTTGGCCGCCAGCTCCGGCTTGAACAGCATGTCGAGACTGTCAGTCGGGGCATCCGCCATCCTCTGTGTGATCATCCCTGCGTTGTAGGTGAGCCCTATGGTGCCCCAGGTGTAGGGCACCACCGCATCCCGTGAATGGGGATAGGCTTGCTGGATCCGCTGCAAACCCGGCTCGATATCGGCCAGATGCTGCAACTTGCTCTTGTCGAGCGGTTGCAGGCTGCCGGCACGCATCAGCCGCTCCGCTACCGTGTCGCCGGGGAAGATCAGGTCATAACCGCTGTGACCGGCCATCAGCTTGGCTTCGAGGGTTTCGCTGCTGTCCATGACGTCATAGATGACCCGGATCCCGGTCTCTTTGGTAAAGGCGCTGAGGGTATCGGGGGCGAAATAGTCCGCCCAGTTGTAGAGGCGCAGCACCTTGTCGGCCGGTTGCTCCTGGTCGAGCGCTGCTGCGGTGCCGGTGCACAACATGGCCGCGAGCAGCGCCAGCGTGCGGGATAGTCTGCCTGTCATGCCAACACTCCTCTGTGGTTGCCCGTCATCCGGCTCTGGTGGCCATCCAGACTCTGCAAGGTGCCATACATCTCGGGGCGGCGATCCCGATAGATGCCCCAGCTCATGCGCTCCTCGGCCATGGCCGCGAGATCCAGCTCCTGCACCAGCACGCCCGGGGTGGTTCTGTCCGCCTCGGCGAGCAGCGCCCCCTTGTGGTCGGTGATGAACGAGGAGCCGTAGAACATCATCTGCAGGTCGGGATCCGTGGTAGCCACCTCGTTGCCAATCCGGTTGGCGGCTATCACCGGCAGGATGTTGGCGGCGGCATGACCGCGCTGGGTCAGCTGCCAGTGATCGCGGGAGTCGAGATGGGTCGCCCCCGGCTCCGAGCCGATGGCGGTGGGATAGAGCAGCAGCTCAGCCCCCTGCAGGGCCATGCTGCGGGCCGCCTCGGGGAACCACTGATCCCAGCAGATGCCGACGCCGATCCGCCCTGCCGCGCACTCCCAGACCCGAAAGCCGGTATCACCGGGGCTGAAGTACTCCTTCTCTTGATAGCCGATGGCATTGGGAATATGGGTCTTGCGATAGACCCCCAGCAGCTTGCCGTCGGCATCCGCCAGTGCCAGCGAATTGAAGAAGGCGTTGCCGGCACGTTCGAACCAGCTGATGGGCAGCACCACGCCGAGCTCACGAGCGAGTGCCGAGAAGCGGCGCAGCACCCGGCTCTGTTCGAACGACTCGGCCAGCGCCAGATGGCTGTGGTGCTGCTCGATGCAGAAGTAGGGGGTGGCAAACAGCTCTTGCAGCAGGATAAGACCCGCCCCTTTGGCGGCCGCTTCCCGCACCAGACTCTCCGCCATGTCGAGATTGCGTGGCAGATCCCAGCTGCAGGCAAACTGGGTGGTTGCGACGGTGATGTTGCCCATCCTCT
The DNA here is from genome assembly GCF_963866575.1 of Aeromonas sp. L_1B5_3. Classification (NCBI taxonomy): domain Bacteria; kingdom Pseudomonadati; phylum Pseudomonadota; class Gammaproteobacteria; order Aeromonadales; family Aeromonadaceae; genus Aeromonas; species Aeromonas sp. L_1B5_3. Next base: position 2,937 of record NZ_CAWMDN010000098.1, on the reverse strand, counting down.
TATCCTCGTACCGGCCATGCCGGCTGTTGCTGGGTGATGCAGTGGATACCGCCGCCGCCGTGTGCCAGCTGGTTGATCTGCACCGGCACCACCTCCCGCTGCGGGAAGGCGCGCTGCAGCACTGCTGCCGCTTCCCGGTCGCTGGCCACGCCATAGGCGGGCATGATGATGGCGCCGTTGGCGATGTAGAAGTTGGTGTAGGAGGCACAAAAGACCTCGGCCTCTGCATCGATGGCCTCGCTGGCCTCGTAGAGATCCTGCAGCTCGAACGTGCGCCCTCTGGCATCGGTGGCCAGCATCAGGGCGCGGCGGTTCTCCCTGACGATACGGGCATAGGTCGAGCTGGTATCGCGGGTGGCGTCCACCAGCAGCTGGCCGGGGCGACTGAAGGCACAGACTCCGTCCACATGGCCATCGGTCATGTCGCCGGTGACATGGTCGGGATCCCCTGGCAGCCAGATGGTCTTCTCGATGCCGAGCAGGCGACTGAAGACTTGCTCGATCTCGCCCTTGCTGATCCCCGGGTTGCGATTGCTGTTGAGCAGCACCGATTCGGTGGTGATCAGGGTGCCTTCGCCGTCCACATGGATGGCGCCCCCCTCGTTGGCCAGAAAGCTGCCGATGGTATCGAGCTCCAGACTGTTGAGGATGCGGCGAGCCAGCCCTTCATCGAGCGGGTGGGCCGATTTGCCGCCCCAGGCGTTGAAGCGCCAGCTCACCCCGGCACTGCCCAGTTCCGGGTGACAGATAAAGGTGGGGCCGGAGTCGCGGCACCAGCTGTCATCCACCGCAATGGGGACAAGGGTCACCCGCTGGTCACAGAGCGCGCGCGCTTCGGCCAGCGCGGAAGGGTCGACCACCAGCTTGACCGGCTCGAACCGGACAATGGTATTGACCACCCGGGCGAAGTCCTGCTGCACTCCGGCGAGGGTGACGCCCCAACCTGACTCCCACAGCGCCTTGTTGTGGGGCCAGACCATCCAGGTCGCTGCGTGCTGACACCATTCGGCGGGCATAAACCAGCCCTTTGCCATGATTCCCTGTTCCCGCATATCACCACCCTGATTAGGTACTATTAAGATTGCTGACGATGGGAATAGACTATTCCCGCAGGTTGTGGCGAACAAACGATCAATTTTCCGTAAAAGTGATAAGTGGAGCTAATCAATGGTGTTCAAGCAGTGGCCCCCGCTCAACGTGCTGCGGGGCTTTGAGGCGGCAGCCAGACTCGGCAGTTTTCATCAGGCGGCGCAGGAGCTGCACCTGACCCAGTCCGCCATCAGCCAGCAGATCCGCTCGCTGGAGGAGCTGCTCGGCCAGCCGCTGTTTCACCGGCAGGGGCGCTCGGTCGTGCTGACCGATGCGGGGCAGGATCTGCTGGAGACCACCCAGAGCGTGCTGTTGCAGCTGGCGATGGGGATCCAGCGGCTGGAGCAGTACCGCAAACCGAACCAGCTGGTGCTCAACACCAGCACCGCCATCGCTCGCCACTGGCTGCTACCGCGACTGGGGGAGTTTCATCGCCTGCATCCCGACATCGATCTCTGGCTGTTTACCAGCGATGAAGAGCCCGATATGGCGGAGCAGACCGTTGATCTCGCCCTGCGCTGGGATCTCGGGCCGCAGGCCGAGTGTCGCCATCAGCACCTGCTGGCGGATCGCTTGCTGCCGGTGGCCACCGCAACCGTGCTGTCCCGACCCGCGGGGGAGCGCACCACCCTGCACGGCGAGCGGGAACTGGATTGGCATCACTGGACGCTGAGGGGGGGAGAGGATCTGCACCTGCAGACCCGGGGACTCAACTTTTCCGATCCCGGCCTGCTGCTGGAGGCCGCCAGCGCTGGACTCGGCGTGGCGCTGGTGAGCGAACTGCTCTCCCGTCCCGCGCGTCAGCAGGGGCAGTTGTTGCCGCTCTCCACCCGTCGGGTCAAGGGGCCGCAGTGGAATTTGCTGGTGCATCAGGATAGCGATGGGATGCCGGAGTGCCGCGCCTTCTGCCACTGGCTCGGCCAGCAATTTGCCGACGGCGAACCCGACCGGGAGGAGGGCGGGGTTGCCACCCTCTGAGGCAGGTCACTGAATCGGGCAAGCAAGAGTGGTTAAATGGTCGGCTTACATCTTGCCGGATATTGCTGTGACCATGCCATCTGACCTTCAGCCGCTGCTCGCCTGGCCCGACTATCTGCAGGCATCCTGGCTGCGCTGCGCCCACCAGACCAGTGCTACCCTCTGGCATCCGCCCCACAGCGCCAAGGGGCAGACCTTGCAGAGCCTGCGCCAGCGCAAGCGCGACCTGCTCACCACCGGCGAGATGGCCCTCGAAGATCTCTACGAATTTATGGAGGGGCGCCCCTGCGCCCTGCTGCTCACCGACGAGAGCGGCTGCCTGCTGGCCCAGACCGGCCACCCCGACACCCTGCGCGAGCTGGCGGCGCTGGGGTTTGGCCCCGGCGCCTTTTTCAGCGAGGGGCGCATCGGCACCAATGCCATCAATCTGGCGGCGCTGGAGGGAGTGCCGCTCTGCGTCAGCGGCTCCCAGCACTTCAACCAGACCCTCCATCCTTGGCACAGCTGCGCCAGTCCGGTCTACAACAGCAATGGCCGTCAGGTCGCCATCATCGCCTTGATCTGCAAGGTGGAGGAGGCGAGCGCCGGCGATCTGGCGCTCACCGTCAGCGCCGGGCGCGAGCTGGCCCATCTGCTGCAGATGGAGACCCTGATGCAGGAGTCCCAGCATCACCTGAGCGAGCTTTACGCCCTGCTCGATGGCATGGATGACGGCGTGCTGGCCTGGGACCCGCAAGGGCGGCTGCGCTACCTCAACGCGCTGGCGGCCCACCGGCTGCGGCTCGATCCCGCGCTCTGTCTCGGCCAGCCGCTGGAGCAGCACCTGCTGCTGCCCCAGCGGTTGCAGCTGGCCATCAGGGGGCAGACGCC
>NZ_CAWMDN010000097.1:0-52190 GCF_963866575.1 Aeromonas sp. L_1B5_3 | reverse complement strand
ATATCCGCCATACCGGTGAACAGCCGCAGGCCTTGGAAGAGGAGGGTGGCAGCGGCCCGACCGTCTATCACAACGAATTTGGTGTAGTGAAAGCGAGTACCACCTGGCGCGCCCGCATCGGGAGCCCCGAAGCACCCCACAAGCCTATGGTGGACGGCCCGCAAATAGCCATGGTAGTGGGTCCCGATGGGGAAGAGATTTACTGCGACGAGCATGGCCGGGTGAAGCTGCAGTTCCCGTGGGACAGATATGGCAGCTCCAACGACCAGAGCTCCTGCTGGGTGCGAGTATCGCAAGGCTGGGCTGGCGGTCAGTACGGCATGATGGCGATTCCGCGCATCGGGCACGAAGTCATCGTCTCGTTTCTGGAAGGAGACCCCGACCAGCCTATCGTCACCGGCCGCACCTACCACGCCACCAACCGGCCACCTTACGAGCTGCCCGCCAACAAGACCCGCACCGTGCTGCGCACCGAAACGCACAAGGGCGAGGGCTTTAACGAGTTGCGTTTCGAAGACCAGGCGGGGCAGGAAGAGATTTATATCCACGGTCAGAAAGACCTGAACGTGCTGATAGAGAACGATGCCGCTTGGCATATCAAGCACGACCAACACACCGACATCGACAACGAGCGGGTGACCCGCATCAAGGCCAACGACCACCTGACGGTGGAGGGTGAGAAGCGTGACCAGATCAAGGCGGACTACTCGCTGACGGTGGATACCTCCATGCATCAGAAGCTGGGTCAATCTCTGCTGGTTGATGCTGGTCAGGAGGTGCATCACAAGGCGGGCATGAAGATCGTGATGGAGGCTGGTGCCGAGCTGACCCTCAAGGTGGGCGGCAGCTTTGTGAAGCTCGACTCCGGTGGCGTCACGCTAAGCGGTGGATCCATCAAGATGAACTCCGGCGGTAGCCCGGGCTCTGGCTCCGGTTGGGCCGGGCAGATGCCAGGCTTGCCGATGGGGGTAGTATTAGCGCCTTATGTTGTACCGCCAACACCAGAGATGATCCCGGCCATGTTGGTCGCGGCAAAAGCAGGTGTGGTAGCAATGCCCATGTGTGGCAAGCGCTCTAATGGCACATGTGAACGGGGGGACTGCACATGCAAACTCGATGGGAACAGTTAACGTCTCTGCATCGGTTATCTCCTGATAGCTTACCAATCAACTATTTGCTGATTGATGTGGCACGTTGGGAGGAGGCGCAAGAGGTGATCCATCAGCTCATTGAGCACCCCGAATTAACTCTGTTGTTTGCTGGTACGCACCACCAAGCCTTATTGGAGGTGAGTCCCCTTTTGCTTAGCCTCCCTTCCGAGCGCACTGTCAGGGAAACGTTGCTTACGGAAGTGCGAGAGAGGCGCGCAGGCGTTGCGCTGCGCGCATCGCTCTCTTGCGAAGAGCTAGCCAACCATTTCAGACAGTTCCTGACGGTGCCTGATGGGCAGGGGCAAAGTTATCTGCGTTTTTACGATCCGGCCATTTGGCTGGCTATCTATGCCTGCCAGTATGATGCCCCCTTGGTGAGCTCAGCGTTGGAGGCGGTGTACTTGCCTGACTGGTGCTCTGCAGCGTGGTGTGAAATTGTCAGCGCTGAGCACGAAGTGGCCTTTGAGCAACCGGTGTGTTTGAGTTCGGAATTGCTGACGATGGCCCAGAAAACCCGTCTGCTTTATAGCTTGCAAGCAGCCTGGATTGACCCTGTTTTGTGTTATGGTCTTGCATCTTCGCTTGCATACCTGATTGAGAAAGGCTTGACAGAGCAGTGGGAGCTTATGCCTTGGCTCACCCTGCTTAATGATTATCCTGCTCCCGTGTTGGATGGTCGCATGGCCCAGTGGTTGGCCACCTTCGATATTGAGTGCCATGAGCCGCTGGCTGTGGCAACCCGTTTTTGGCAGCATCAGCCAGTGGAGGCGTTATAGATGTCCGCACCAACCACGACTATGTCACCTGTAGTTAACAATGTCATTGATGAAGGGCTCTGTCAGTCGCCGACCATGTTGCCTTTTGTTCCGTTGCCAGCTGCTGCATCAAATGAGTCGTTTGCAGCGGTCAAATCCCCCTGCTCGTCAAAAGAGTTTGAAGACATCTTCTACGTCAGCGGCTCCAACTGTTTCTGGCTGGTCGAGAAAAAAGCCTTCAAGAAGATAAAAATGGTGGTCAGTGAGTTTGAAGCCAAGGTGCTTGGCTCATCCAGCAAGCTGCAAGCGCTAGCGGCACAGGGTATTCAACTCGATAGCCTGATGATTAGCCCGACACCATACAGCTTCTTGACCCCGGCTCAACAGCAAGAATGGAGCAACATTCAGGCGAGCAGGCCAGCCAGCCCTACCTTTTCGCCCTACGGAGATAACAGCCAGGCTGCGGTTCAAAAGCAATTTATCAATCGTGCCGCTGAAGATGCCAAATGTATCGAGCAACTGGAAAAGCTCAAACGCCAAGGGATTGAGCAAGCCAAGGCGCAAGGGTATGAAGTCGATAAAAATGGCCACTACTATGACCCGCGTCAGGTCAAAATTGGCAAATTGCTGGCGCAATACAACAAGGCCCGAGCCACGTTTGTAGCAGAAAAGCCTCCGGCAGAGCAGATTGAATCGCTACGACAGGCGGTGCTGAAAACCCAGACCCTGATGCAGGAGCACAGCAACGATTTGATGTGGCCGAGTGACGATTGGTTTAGCCATCGTCAGGAAACCCTGGCCAAGATGACTGCGGCCCAGCAGACCCTCAATCGCTGCATCAGCGAGCTTGGTGCGCTCGGGGTCGCCGTGCCAGAGTTTGCTCTGAGCGGCATAGAGGGGTGTGTGGCCGGTGATAAGTGCTACGCCAGTTGGTACGCCTATCTGGCCCAGAAAAAGCAGGCCGAAGAGGAGCTGGAGAAGACCACCAAAGCCTTTTTGACCGCGCTCGATAGCGGTTATGCCGCCAGCAGCGACAAAGAGAATCCCTTGTTGCCACCCCAGCAGATGTTTCAGCGTCAGCTCGATGCCATTAATGCTGCTCACAAGCAAGCGAACGAGCTGTACGAAAAGGCACTGTTGGCCTGCTCCCGTCAAGTCCCGCCTCGGGTATTGGCATGGGAAGGGGAATATCAGCGCCAACCCATGGACGTATTGACCAAGGGGGATTATCCGCTGCGCGAGATCTGCTCGGCGGCGTTATCGGCAGAGCCGCTCAGCTACTTCAGCCTCTGGCAGTTGCCGGTAGACAAGGTCAAGGAGCGGGCGGGTGACCTGCTCAAACTGGAGCAGGATCCGGTGCTGCTCGCCCTGCTGGCACAAGATGGCATTACCCCTCTCCCCCTACAAAAGGGCTGGTTCTACAAAGAGAGCGGCGCCCTCAATTTTGACAAGGTGGCCGACTACCTAGAGCAGAAGAACATCAAGGTGAAGGCGCTGGATTCATGGCGTAGCCGCTTTGCTGGACACCTTGGCACACTGCTCTATCGCTCTGACAAGCAGGTGGAGTTTGGTCCCTTTGATGAGTCACCCCAAGCGCAGCTGATGCGGATGATGAGTTACAGCGACTGGAAGGGCAAACTCAGCAGTTCCGGCAAGATAGACCCCCCGCCGATGACACTGACCTATCAGGACGGCACCGTCTCCATGCCTGGGCCGAGCGCCAGCTTGTCGGTCACGGCGGAGTTTTATCCTCTGCGCGGGGAGATCGACCTGTTCAGGATCACCTTGCCACGAGGCGCGAAACCCACGATAGCAACCCTGATCGCCCCCAAGAGTGGCAACAAGTACCAGATCAATCTGGGTACCTGGGCCGTAGATGTCCACGCCAAGGCGTGGGGCAAAGCGGGCGCCATGCTCAAAGCGGGCCGCGAGGCATCGCTCAATGCCAGCGTCGGGGGCATTAGCCTCAGCGGGCTCGATGTGGCGGTCAAGGCTGAAGAGAAGGGGGAATTTACCGCCGAGGTTGGGGCTGAGGTGGGCTGCAGTCTTTCAGGACGCCTGCTTTGGACGCCGGATAACAGCATGATCCAGCGTCTGAGGATAGATGGTCAAGCCGCCAAGCTACCACTGCAGTTGTGCAAGGCCACCACCGAGCTGAAGGCCGAAATCAAGAACACGCTGAGCGAGTTCCCCTTTATCCTGAGCTGGCGCAATAACCGGATGCGCCTGGGAGTCAAGGCCGGGGTGCTGGGGGGCAGCGCCAAGGCCAAGGGCTATTTCGAGTTTGAAGTGGATTGGCAATCTACCGGTTATGTAGTGGCCATGTTTCAGGATTTGCTGCGACGCTGCAACTACAAGCGCGTCGAAGTCTTCGCCGATGAGGAGAGCTATCAGCGGCTCTCCAGGGCCAGTCAGTTGGCACTGCTGCTGGGGGTCAATATTGGCCAGATAGTGGCGGCAGAGAAGGACTTTGTCGACCGGATTTATGGCAAGCTCAATCGCAGCCAGAATGCGGGTCTGGTGGCGTGGACGTTGTCTCATCACCTGCTGCCGAAACAGGCTAATCCCAATCCGGCATTACGCCCGGATACGGCTGGCGATGCCAAGGCCAATGCAGCAACAGAGGCCAAGTTAAAAGAGTGGGCCAATGGTCTACTGCCAGAGGCATTGGGGTCGTTATTGGGAACCTTGGTGGCTAATGCTAAAGATCTGCGTGTTAAGTCGTTAAATGTCGATTTGCCTGATACACAAGTTCATGTGTTACAGCAATTGACCATCGCTCGCTTGGTTGATTGGCTCTATAGTGGTAAAGCCACTCCTGATAATCGCCATAAATTTCAAGAGGCGATAAGCCGTATGACTGATATCAATGTACAAGATCAGATCGGTGCTTATAAGCGTAATCTTGCAACTTTAAACAGCTATATGTCGTCTGTAGCTGATGCAGATAATGATTTACTTCCATTGATGCTGATTAAATATAAATCGGCTAAGAGTGCTTTATCAAATCTTCGCTGGGAAAATGCACAACCTAACTACAAGATTTCTAATATGTATGGTCGTTCTCAGATTCAGGATGGGTGGAATGTTAAGCGTTAAGCAGTTTTCAACACTTGTGTTGAACTCACTATTCGCAGTCTCATTTGCAAACGCAGCTGCTGATAAGGTGGCTACAGCAGATGAGCTTTATCAACAAGCGGTTGTCCCTTATGAGCAAGGTTGGAGGAAAGGTGTTGATCTGATGATCCAAGCCGCCGATTTAGGCAGTGAGCAAGCGCAATGCTGGATTGCAAAAAGTGCAGTTGACTCGGTCTGGGTTTGGTCTGATATGTCTTACAAGTATTTTAAGATGGCAGCAGATCAAAGTGCACTATGTGGTTTGTTGGCCTTATCTGTTGATGAAGAAGGTGGCATTGCAATTATGCGCCCCAAGGCATTTCTTGTTGATGGGATAAGTGTCAATACATATAAGGAAAGATTTGATGCCGCTTTATCGTTAGGTATTTCTAAAAATAATATAGAAGCACTGAAATTAAAAGGTTTTCTCAGTGACAATAAAAATGAAGAGTGCAAGTGGTTTGAAAAGGCTGCAAATTTTAATGATGCTGACGCCCAATTCCGCCTTGCTAATAAAATAAAGAGTGGCTGCGGATGGTACGTCATCCCTGGCTCCCGTGAAAAATCTGTTCGTTACTGGACAGAACAAGCCGCCAATCATGGTAATCCAAGAGCTATGGAAAAAATGGCGGGCTATGCTCGAGAAGAACTGGATTTTCCTATGATGTTTTCGTGGCTTGAAAAAGCAGCGAACACCGGAAACTTTAACTCTGTTAGATTGATAAGCAGTTATCTGATGGGCGGAAACGAGTTTACCGTTATAGTACCAGAAAATATGCGTGATAATGTCAAAGCGTATGGTTGGTTATATACCATAGTGCAACAGTTACCTGAAGATAAAAGCGATATCAGTTATGCTGCGACACTTGATGATATGGCCAAGCTTGAGAAAGTTCTGTCACCAGAAGAGCTTAATAAGGCTAAATCTTGGGCTAACGAATGGATGAAAATGCATCAAATTAGAAGTTACTTCTTGGAGTTTGGAATGTAACAGAGCTTTTTGTGACTGCAAAAAAACACCTGATAGGGGCGTTTTTTCCCAAATCGATGCAGCTTGAATGCAACTAACTGAGTGTACAGGTCTAGTTATCATCTGACACCGGCCTCAAACCGGAGTCTTGTTTACGCTACTTTAGTGCGCACGTCCTTCGGTATCAATTTCATACCCTTCTTGAACATGTGGGCTGACCACTACAAAGGGTTTTCAGTCTCACCGGATAGCGCGCTGGCGCGGGCTCGGGTATAGTCCTGCGCCAGTTGCGTTATCCAGTTCAGCTGACTCGCGGTTATCCAGATAGTGGTGCGGATAGTGGTGCGGGTTGGCCAGTGTGAGGTGTGTTATGAAATTCAGTCCCCTGCTCGACGAGATGATGAAAGCCCTGCAGGTGCTGCCGGGGGTAGGGCCCAAATCGGCGCAGCGGATGGCCTTTACCCTGCTCGAGCGCGAGCGCAGCGGTGGCTTGCGGTTGGCCCAGCTGCTCTCCCGCGCCCTGACCGAGATTGGCCATTGCAGCCACTGCCGCACCTTTACCGAGAATGATCGCTGCGATATCTGCGCCAATCCCAAGCGGGAAGAGAACGGTCTGCTTTGTGTGGTGGAGAGCCCGGCGGACGTGGCTGCCATCGAGCAGACCGGCCAGTTTTCCGGCCGCTACTTCGTGCTGATGGGCCATCTGTCTCCGTTGGACGGCATCGGCCCCGAGGAGCTGGGGCTCGATATTCTGGAGCGTCGCCTGAAAGATGAGGCGATCAGCGAACTGATCCTCGCCACCAACCCCACCATCGAAGGGGATGCCACCGCCTGGTATATCGCCGATATGGCCCGTGCCGCCGGGGTGGAGGTGAGCCGCATCGCCCATGGCGTGCCGGTGGGGGGCGAGCTGGAGCTGGTGGATGGCACCACGCTCTCCCACTCCCTGATGGGGCGCCAGCGCCTCAAATAAGGGGCTGGATAGGATTGTGCCATTACGGCCTGATCAGAAAATCGGCAGTTGAATGGAAAAAGGGGGCGAATGAGCAGGATTGCACATTCGCCCCCTTGATATTTGGATCCCTGTCCCCATCTAGGTTGGGCGTATGTTCAACCCGATGTTTCTGAGGATTGGTCCATGACCCAAAGTGTTCATGCCGAAACCCACGGCTTTCAAACTGAAGTCAAACAACTGCTGAGCCTGATGGCTCACAGCCTCTACTCCAACAAAGAAGTATTCCTGCGCGAGCTGATCTCCAACGCATCCGATGCGGCGGACAAGCTGCGCTTCAAGGCGCTTTCCGATGCCTCTTTGTTCGAAAACGACGGCCAGTTGCGTGTGCGCCTGGTGGTGGACAAAGAGAAGCGTACCCTGACCATCTCCGATAACGGGATCGGTATGACCCGTGATCAGGTGATCGAGCACCTGGGTACCATCGCCAAGTCCGGCACTGCAGAATTCTTCAAAAACCTCTCCGGCGATCAGGGACGTGACTCCCAGCTGATCGGCCAGTTCGGGGTCGGTTTCTACTCCGCCTTTATCGTTGCCGACAAGGTGACCGTGGTGTCCCGCGCCGCCGGTACAGCTCCGGAGCAGGGCGTACAGTGGGAATCGGAAGGGGAAGGCTCCTTCACCGTGGCTGACGTGACCAAAGAGGGTCGCGGTACCGATGTCATCCTGCACCTGCGTGCCGAAGAGGACGAGTTCCTCGACGACTGGCGTCTGCGCTCCGTGGTGAGCAAATACTCCGACCACATCAGCGTGCCGGTGGAAATGTACAAAGAGGGTACGCCGGATCGCGAAGAGGATGGTGAAACCATCGTCGGCACCCCGGGCGAGTGGGAGCAGGTCAACCGCGCGACTGCACTGTGGACCCGCAACCCGAAAGATATCAAGGACGAGGAGTATCAGGAGTTCTACAAGCACGTCGCCCACGACTTTGAAGATCCGCTGCTGTGGGGTCACAACCGGGTGGAAGGGGCTCAGGAGTACACCAGCCTGCTCTACGTACCGGCCCGCGCACCGTTCGATCTCTACAACCGCGAGCAGAAGCACGGTCTGAAGCTCTACGTACAGCGCGTCTTTATCATGGACGACGCCGAGCAGTTTATGCCGACCTACCTGCGCTTCGTCAAAGGGGTGCTGGACTCCAACGATCTGCCGCTCAACGTCAGCCGTGAAATCCTGCAGGACAACAAGGTGACCGCCTCTCTGCGCAAGGCTTGCTCCAAGCGCGTCCTGACCATGCTCTCCAAGCTGGCGAAAGATGATGCCGAGAAGTACGCCAAGTTCTGGAAAGAGTTCGGTAACGTGCTCAAAGAGGGCCCGGCCGAGGATTACGCCAACCGCGAAGAGATCGCCAAACTGCTGCGCTTTGCCAGCACCGCTGGCGAGGGCGAAGCCCAGACCGTCTCTCTCGAGGATTATGTTGGCCGCATGAAGGAAGGTCAGCAGAAGATCTACTACATCACTGCTGACTCTTATGCCGCAGCCAAGAACAGCCCGCACCTCGAGATCTTCCGCAAGAAGGGTGTCGAAGTGCTGCTGATGTGGGAGCGGGTGGATGAGTGGCTGATGAGCCACCTGACCGAGTTCGACGGCAAGCAGCTCATCTCCGTCACCCGTGGCGAACTGGATCTCGGCGATCTGGAAGATGAAGCCTCCAAGCAGGCGCAAGAAGAGGCCGAAAAAGCTAACGCCGGTCTGGTTGAGCGGGTCAAGAAGAGCCTCGGTGAAGCGGTGAAAGAGGTGCGTGTCACCCACCGTCTGACCGACTCCCCTTCCTGCATCGTGACCGACGCCTACGGCATGAGCACCCAGATGATCAAGCTGATGCGTGCCGCCGGCCAGCCGGTACCGGAGCAGAAGTACATTCTGGAGCTCAACCCCGACCACGCGCTGGTGAAGAAGCTCGACACCATTCAGGATGAAGCGCTGTTTGGCGAGTGGGTAACCCTGCTGCACGAACAGGCCCAGCTGGCCGAACAGGGCGGGCTGAACGATCCGGCGAGCTTCGTCTCCCGCATCAACCGCCTGCTGCTGCAAGCCTAAGCCGCGACTCCGATAACAAAAAGCCCACTGCATGTAGTGGGCTTTTTTGATCCCGCCGTGTGAGAACGGTGAAACACAGCAGCAGGGGAGGCGGCCAGCGCCTCTCTATTTACGATATTCGTTGTTGTAGTTCTGGATGAGACGGCGGGTCACCTCGTGCTGGGGATCGGCAAACACCTTGAGGGTCTTGCCGCGCTCCACCACCCGTCCTTCATGCATTACCAGCACCTCATCGCTGATATGGCTGACGATACCCAGATCGTTGGCTACCAGCACATAGCTCAGCCCCATGGTCTCCTGCATCTCCAGCAGCAGGTTGATAATCTGGGAGCGTACCGAGATATCCAGAGTGGTGAGTGCTTCGTCGGCCACCACTATTTTTGGGTTGAGAATAAGCGCCCGGGCCAGTGCGACCCGCTGCTGCTGACCGGAGGAGAGCATCTGCGGGTAGAAGAGGGCGTGATCGGGCAGCATGCCCACCATGCGCAGGGTCTGCACCACCTTCTCGCGGCGCTCCTCTTCGGTCATTTCGGTGTTGAGGCGCAGCGGCGTCTCCAGAATTTGGCCAACCCGGATCTTGCGGTTCAGCGAGGTATTGGGATCCTGAAAAATCATCCGCAGCAGCTTGCAGCGAGTCTGGTAATCGCCATGCACCATCAGCTGGCCGTCGATGGCGATGTCACCGCTGGTGGGCTCAATCATCCCGGCCAGAATACGGGCCAGAGTGCTCTTGCCGGAGCCTGCTTCACCGACGATGGCGAGAGTCTGGCCCACTTCAAGGTCAAACGAGAGGGGCTTGATCGCCTCCACCGCCTGACGACGGAACAGGCCGGTACGGTTCTGGTAGGTTTTGCTCAGGCCCCTCACTTGCAGCAGGGAGGGCTCAATTACATGCGCCTCTCTGGTGGGGGCGTTGCTGGTCATCATTTTTTCGGCTCCTCCATGTTCAGCGGGAAGTGGCAGCTGAACTGGTGTCCCTTCACCTTGTTCATCACCGGGGTCTGTACGCACTGCTTCTGGGCATAGGGGCAGCGGGGGCCGAGTCGGCAGCCGATAGGCAGGTGCTGCAGCGGCGGGATGACGCCGGGCAGGGTTTCGAGGCGCGACTTGTGGCGCACCAGCTTGTCAAAGTCGGGGATCGACTTGAGCAGCGCATCGGTATAGGGGTGATGCGGTGTCTCGAGGATCTGCTCGCGGGTGCCTACTTCCACCATCTGGCCGCAGTACATCACGTTGATGGTATCGGTCAGGTTGGCGATGGCGGCGATGTCGTTGCTGATGATCAGGATGGTGGTGTTGCCCAGCTTGTTCATCTTGTCCAGCAGCCGCAGGATCTGGGAATGGGTGGTGGACTCCATGGCGCTGGTGGGTTCGTCAGCTACCAGCAGGCGCGGCTGGTTGGCAATCGCCATGGCGATCATCACCTTCTGGCACATGCCATCCGACAGCTCATGGGGATAGGCGCGCATCACCTTGCGGTGATCCTTGACTCCGACCCGGTGCAGCAGGGCAATCGCCCGCTTTTTGCGCCACTGGAAGCGCTGCCAGAACTGTCCCTCGAAGGAATCGGTCGGGATCGCCTCTTCCAGCTGGGTGCCAATCTCCTCGGAGGGGTCAAGACAGCTGATGGGATCCTGGAAGATCATGGCGATCTCGCGGCCCATGATGCGGCGCCGCTCGCGGGGCGCCATGGTCAGCAGATCCATGTCGTTGAAGCGCATCCGGTCGGCGCGCACCGTCCAGTTATCCTTTTCGATGCCGACGATCACTTTGGCAATCAGGCTCTTGCCCGAGCCGGATTCGCCGACCAGTCCGCGGATCTCCCCCTCGTTGAGGGTGAGGCTCACCTTGTCCACCGCCTTCACCTTGCCCTGTGGGGTGTCGATCTCGATGGTGAGATTGCGAATATCTAGCAACGGCATCAGTCATTCCCCTCTTTGAGCGCTTCGCGGATGCCCTCACCAACCAGGTTGGTCACCAGCACGCTGAACAGAATGGCGATGCCGGGCAGGGTGACGGTCCAGGGGGCGAGATAGATAAGATCGCTCGAGTCTGCCAGCATGGCGCCCCACTCCGACTGGGGCGTCTGGGCGCCAAGGCCGAGAAAACCGACCGCGGAGATATCGAGGATGGCAGCCGAGAGGGTGCGGGTGGTCTGGGCCACCAGGGTCTCGACGATATTGGGCAAAATGGCCAGCCGCATGATCCGCAAGGGGGGCGAACCGTCGAGCCGGCTGGCGATGATGTACTCCTTCTGCATCTCGGCATGCACCGCGTTGTAGGTAGCCCGGATAAACGGCGGGATCAGCGCGAGGGTAATGGCGATCAGGGTGTTGCCAAGGCCCGGCCCCATGATGGCAACCATGATGATGGCCATCAGCAGGGAGGGGATGGAGAGCAGGGTATCGAGCAGATGGTGCAACACGCTCGATTTGAGCCCCTTGCTCATGCCGCCGAGGATGCCGATGGCAGAACCGACCACCATGGCGATCACCACCACGATGAGGGCGCAGCCGAAGGTGAGCCGCGCGCCGACCACCAGCCGGGAGAGGATATCCCGTCCCAGATCGTCGGTGCCGAGGAAGAAGTCGATATTGCCGTTGTTGGCCCAGGAGGGGGCCAGCAGCAGATGCTCGGCGTGCTGCTCATCGATGCCGTAGGGCACCACCAGCGGGCCGAACAGGGTGATGATCAGCAGCAGCAAAAAGCCCCACAGTCCGGCCATTGCAAGCGGATTGCGGCTGTAGGAGGCCCACGTCTGCTCCAGCGGCGAGAGGATCTTGAGCTCGGGATAGATGTTCGATTTATCTTGCATAGGGTACCTGGCTCCTGGTCACGCCATGAGCGCGTTTAATCTTGTTTGGCATAGAGCTCTTTGCGCCGTGCCGGATAGATAAGGGTGGTGAGCAGCTCGGTGCTGACACTGATCAGGATGACGAAACTGGCGATGACCAGGGTCGCGCCGCGAATGGCGGCATAATCCTGCAGGGCGATGCTGCTGACCAGCCAGCGGCCGATGCCATGCCACTCGAACACCACCTCGGTGATCATGGCGGAGGTGAGCACGCTGCCCAGCTGCAGACCGAGCAATGGCAGTACCGGGGGCAGAGCGTTTTTCAGGCCATGGCGCCAGACGATCTGCCATTTGGAGAGGCCACGGCTCGCTGCCGCCCTGATGTAGTTCTGCTTCATCACGTCGATGAGCGAGCTGCGCACATGGCGGATCACCTCGGTCGTCGGCACCACTGCCAGTACCAGAGAGGGGAGGATGAGGTGGCGCAGGGCATCGTGCAGCGCCGCCTGACGCCAGGGCTCCTGACTCAGCAGCACGTCGATGACGGCGATGCCGGTGATGGGCGGCACGTCATAGAGCAGGCTGATCTGGCCCGACGCCGGCAACCAGCCGAGATCCAGCGAAAATAGCATCACCACCAGCAGCGCCAGCCAGAACACCGGCACCGCATAGCCGATAAGGCCGGCGGTCATGATGGAGAGATCCAGCGGCTTGCCCTGTGACAGGGCGGCCAGGGTACCGAGCGGGATCCCCACCAGCAGCGAGACGGTGAAAGCGGCCAGACAGAGGATCAGGGTCGCCGGGAAGTAGTGGCGAATTTCGTCCAGCACCGGCAGGCCGGAGACGCTGGAGAGGCCGAGATCCCCGGCCAGAATATGGCGCAGGAAGTCGGGGTAGCCGCTCCAGAAACTCAGCTGATGGCCGAGCAGGCGATAGTCCAGCAGGTAGGCGACAAAGGTCAGGGCCAGCAGGGTAATGAGCAGCAGGTTGATGCGACGCAAGGTGTATAAAAGCATGCTTACTCCCGGTGAGCCTGATTGAAGGAGGTGCCGCCAAAGGGCATCAGGATCAGCCCCTCGATGTCACTGCGGCTGACCTGGGTGCGCAGGGCATGGGCCAGCGGAATGAGGGGCAGCTGCTCGTTGAGCAGGGTCTGGGCGTAGTAGTAGTTGCGCAGCCGAAAGGCCAGCTGGGGCGTGGTGACCGCATCGTCCAGCAGCTGATCGAAGGCCGGGCTGCACCAGCGGCTGTAGTTGTTGCCGCGCTCGACCGCCGAGCAGCTCAGCAGCTGGCGGAAGAAGTTGTCCGGGTCGGCGTTGTCGGCAATCCAGCCGGAGAGCAGGCTGTCGTACTGACCGGCGGCCAGGCGCTTCTCGATGACGGGCCACGCCTGCTGGACGATCTTGAGCTTGATGCCCACCTTGGCCAGATCGCTTCGCATCAGCTGGGCGGTCTTGAGCGCATCCGGGTTGTAGGGGCGGGCATCTGGTTGCACCAGCACCTGCATCTCGAATCCCTTCTCGAGCCCTGCTTCCTTGAGCAGCTTGCGGGCCAGCGTCAGATCAGGCTTGCGCATCGGCAGGCTGGGGTTATAGCCCCACGAGAGCGGTGGCAGTAGGCTGTTGGCCGGCAGACCGGTATCGAAATAGACCGCCTGCAACAGGTTGTCGATATTGATGGTGCTGGCGATGGCCTGACGCACCTTGACGTTATTGAACGGCGGCTTGCGGGTATTGAGGGCCAAAAATGCGACGTTCATCCCCGATTGTACCGAGAGGCTGAGGTCGGGATGCTGCTTGATCACCGAGAGCTGGCTGGCGGCCGGCGTGCTCATCACGTCGCACTCGCCGGTCAGCAGTTTGGCCAGCCGCTTGGACGAGCGCGGGGTGATGTCATAGACCAGTTGCTCGATCCGGGCAGGGCCGTTCCAGTAGCCGGGATGGCGCAGATAGCGGATGAACTCGTTGTGGCGATACTCCTTGAAGCTGAACGGGCCGGTGCCGATGGGGCGGGTATCGAGCAGCGCCGGGGTTCCCGCCTTGAGCATCTGCTCGGCGTATTCGGCGGAGAGGATCACCGCATAGTCGCTGGCCAGGGTCGCGAGGAAGGAGGCGTTGGGCTGGTTCAACTCGAACACCACCTGCTGCGGCCCCTTCTTGTAGACCCGCTTGATCAGCTGATCCTGCCCCAGGCTGTAGAAGAAGGGGTAGTCGCCGCCGGAGACGTTGTGATAGGGGTGGTGCTCGTCGAGTTGACGGGCGTAGGTAAAGACCACGTCATCGGCATTGAGGGTGCGGCTTGGCTTGAACCAGGGGGTGTGGTGGAAACTCACCCCCTTGCGCAGAGTCAGGGTATAGGTGAGGCCATCCTCGCTCACATGCCAGTTGGTGGCGAGCGCCGGCTCCAGTGCCAGAGTATTGGGGTTGACCTCCAGCAGACGGTCGTAGAGCGGACGAGCGCTGGCATCCAGCGTAACCCCGGTGTTGGAGACATGGGGGTTGAAGGAGAGGGGAGAGCCCTCAGCGCAGTAGATGAGTCCGGTCTTGGAAGCTTCGGATTGCTTGTTGCAGCCGGTGAGCAGAACCAGCAGACCGAGCAGCAAGGGTGTGAGCATTCTCATTGTTGAACCATGTTTTTGATACGTATCTGTTTTTATATGAATACGCCAGCACTGTGCTGGCTTTGTTGGTGCCGGTGTCAGTCGGACTCTTTCTGATCTTGTTCCGTATCGTTGTCGCCATCCTGCAGCTGATACTTGCGTAGCATGCCACGAAACTGGTGATAGCTTAAGGCCAGCAGTTGGGCGGCTTTGCGCTGATTATACTGGGATTGCTGCATCGCCTGCTTGAGTAAATTAATCTCGAACTCCGCCACCGCCTGCTTGAGATCGAGCGGCAACGCCCCGGTTGTCGCACCTTGCGGCTCGCTTTTACTCTCCTGACTGCGAGCGGCTACGGGCCGCCAGGGGGAATCAAACGGATTGATCACCAGCTCGGCCAGCGGCAACTGGGGGTTGCCCTGGCGGTAGATGCTGCGCTCCACCACGTTTTTCAGCTCCCGCACGTTGCCAGGCCAGGGGTAATCGAGCAGCAGCTGGGTTGCTTTACGCGAGAAACCGGCAAAGAGCGGATAGCCCAGCTCCCGGGTCATGCTGTGGGCGAAGTGCTCCGCCAGCATCAGGATATCTTCCCGCCGCTCCCGCAAGGGGGGGAGGGTAATCACATCAAACGCGAGTCGGTCCAGCAGATCGTGGCGAAACAGCCCTTTATCTGCCAACGCTGGGAGATCTTCGTTGGTAGCGCAGACCAACCGCACATCCACCTTGAGGGGCTTGGCCCCGCCCACTCGCTCGAACTCGCCATACTCGATGACCCGCAGCAGCTTCTCCTGCACCCGGGCGCTGGTGGTGGCCAGCTCGTCGAGGAAGAGGGTGCCGCCATCGGCCCGCTCGAAGCGCCCCTGATGGCGCTTGGCCGCGCCGGTAAAGGAGCCTGCCTCGTGACCGAACAGCTCGGTCTCCAGCAGGCTCTCGCTCAGAGTGGCGCAGTTGATGGTGACAAAGCTTTGATCCCAGCGCGCCGAGAGATAATGTAGGCGGTGGGCGATAAGCTCCTTGCCCGTTCCCCGCTCACCGATGATCAGCACGGGTTTGCGCAGCGGGGCGAGCCGTGAGGCCTGCTCGATGATCTCGAGGAATGCGTTGGATTCCCCCAGCAGGCTTTCCGTGGCCGTGGTCATAGTGATCCCTGTCGGTTGTTAAAGCTGGTCAATCTTACCAAAAGTTGGTGATTTTTATCACCACCTGCATGGCATCTATTGAAACGGGGCAAAGCAGCCCCATATAAATCAACAAGTTAAATTTCGCTCCAGATTGGCACACAAGTTGCCATTGTCAATGGAGAAACAACGCCATGCCATTAACAGGAGTGCAATCATGAGTATTTTTTCCCGTCTGGCCGACATCATCAATTCCAACCTGACGGCCCTGCTCGACAAGGCAGAAGATCCCCAGAAGATGGTGCGCCTGATCATTCAGGAGATGGAGGACGAGCTGGTCAAAGAGCGCTCCAATCTGGCTCGCTTCCTCGCCAGCCAGAAAGAGATTGGCCGTCAGGTCGCCCGTCATCAGGAGCGGGTCGACGAGTGGCAGGCCAAGGCCGAGCTGGCTCTGACCAAGGGGCGTGAAGATCTGGCACGCGCCGCTCTTATCGAGAAGAAGAAACAGAGCGAGTTGTCAGAGACCCTCTACCGCGAGCAGCAAGCGGTCGACAGCGGCATCAAGAAGCTGGGTGAAGAGATCCGCCAGCTGGAAGCCAAGCTGGAAGATGCTCGCGCCCGTCAAAAGGCGATGGCGATTCGCAGCGAAGCGGCCAGCAGCCGTCTCAACGTGCAGAGCCAGGTTGCCCGTGGTGACAGTCAGGCGGTGGTGAGCAAGTTCGAGCGGATGGAGCGTCGCATCGACGAGATGGAGGCTCGCGCCGATCTGGGTCAGTCCGACAAGGCGCTGGCGCAGCAGTTTGCCGAACTGGAAGTGGACGATCAGATAAGCCGCGAGCTGGAGGCGATGCGCCAAAAGCTGGGTCAGCGTGACGGCCAGCAGGGGGAGTAAGCGATGGAGAGTCTGCTGGGTGTATTGATGGTTCCCATGGTGGTCTTCATGGTGGTGGTGGCACCCATCTGGCTGGTGCTGCACTACCGGGCCAAGGGGCGCATCGGCGCCGGTCTTGCCGATAGCGAGCGGGAACAGCTGCAAGGGTTGCTGGCCCGTACCGAAAAGATGCAGGAGCGAGTCGGTGCGCTGGAGTCGATTCTGGATGCGGAAGTGCCGGGCTGGAGGAACAAGGTATGAGCAGTACAAGTCGTGAGGGGCGCAACCTCTATCGCGATCCCCGGCAGGGCAAGATTGCCGGAGTTTGCGCCGGTTTGGCAGAGTATTTCGGGGTAGAGACCTGGATCGTGCGGCTCTTGGCCATCAGTGGCCTTATCTTTGCCGGGTTTATCACCTTCACCGCTTACATTGCCGCCTGGTTCTTGCTCGACAAAAAGCCGGTCACCCTCTATTCCCACGAGGATGCCGATTTTGCCGAGGTGCGGATGAAGGCGCGCAGCTGGCAGGCGGGGGTCACCCCCCAACAGGCGCTGAGCCGTGTCGCGCAGGAACTTGACGCGCTGGAGCCCAGAGTTCAGCGTATCGAGAAGCTGGTGACCTCCCGCGAGTTCACCCTGCAGCGGGAATTTCGCAAGCTGTAGTGCTTGCCGAAAGTGCCTGCCGAAGCACTCAATGTCGATGGTGGAGCCTTCAGTGATGCCCCATCATCGACGCCACTCAGGCTAATTGACCATCCCGATGCGGATAGCCAGTTTGCCTTGTCGCGCGGCCAATCACGCCGGATGCAACCACTAAGGGAGAACGGGTCAAGCCTTGATACTCAATAAACTGGAACAAAAGTTGACTCGCCTGCAGAGCAAGGCGAACGACGTGGTGAACCGGGTGCGGGATCGCCATATCCGGCTGGCGGTGACCGGCCTCTCTCGCAGCGGCAAGACCGCCTTTATCACGGCGCTGGTCAATCAGCTGGAGCATGCGGCCATCGACGGCCGTTTGCCCCTGTGGGATGCCCTGCGTCAGGGGCGCATCCTCGGTGCCCGCCGGGTGCCCCAGCAAAATGCCCATATCCCCACCTTTGCCTACGAGCGTGGCCTCGACTCCCTGTTTGGCGATCCGCCGGCTTGGCCCGAGCCCACCCGCGGCGTGGCCGAGGTGCGCCTCGAAATTCGCTATCGCACCCGCCATCCGCTGCGCAAACATCTGGGGGAGATCTCGACCCTCTACGTGGATCTGGTGGACTATCCCGGGGAGTGGCTGCTCGACTTGCCGCTCCTTGAGATGAGCTACGAGCAGTGGAGCGAACAGGTGCGCGAGCAGCTGCGCCGCCCCGAGCTGCAGGCGCTCGCCGCCAGCTGGCTGACCCCCGGGTGGCAGGCAACGCAACCTTTTGCCGAGCGACCGGTGGCTGAACTTGCCGAGCGCTACACCGCCTATCTGCACGCCTGCAAACAGGAGCTGGGACTGCACTTGATCCAGCCCGGCCGCTTCGTCTTGCCGGGGGAGTATGCCGGTGCCCCCATGCTGCAATTTGTCCCCTGGGTGTGGGAGATGCCCGCTGGCGAGCCCGCCGATGATACCCTCTACGCCACCCTCAGGCAGCGCTTCGAGCAGTACAAGCAGCATCTGGTGCAGGGTTTTTATGAGCAGCACTTTGCCGGCTTTGATCGCCAGATCGTGCTGGTGGATTGCCTGCAGCCCCTCAACGCAGGGGCGGCCAGCTTTGGCGACATGCAGCAGGCCATCGCCCGCATCATGGAGAGCTTTGCCTACGGCAAGAGCAACTGGTGGCGGCGACTCTTCTCGCCCCGTATCGACAAGCTGCTGTTTGTGGCGAGCAAGGCCGATCACGTCACGCCCGAACAGCATGGGCCCATGGTCTCCCTGCTCCAGCATCTGGTGCGCAGCGGCCGCGGCCAGGCCCGTTTTGAGGGGATCACCACCGAGTGTCTGGCGCTTGCCGCCATCAAGGCGACCGAGGTGGGCAAGGGGGTGGCTAATGGCCGCGAGTTCCCCGCCATCCGCGGCACCAGCCTGAGCGGTGAGCCGCTGCTGCTCTTTCCGGGGGAGGTGCCGCCCCATATTCCGCCCGCGCAGTGGTGGAACAGTCAGGGCTTTGATTTTCAGGCGTTTCGCCCCATGCCCATGAGCGCCCATCAGGCGCTGCCCCATATCCGGCTCGATGCGGCGCTGGAGTTTCTGCTCGGGGATCACCTCGAATAACGGTGTGCGGTCTTGGCACCTGAGCCGAAGGCTGCGCACAGGAGAACAATGCGATGAACGATCAGATAAAAGAGCGGCCACCGCTGCAGGGTAAGGTGATCCTTGAGCCTGCCTTGACGGTGGCCAGTGACGAGCGCCCGCCCGCACCGGCCCAGCGGCTGGAGGAGGCGAGTTTCGAGCGTCTCGATGAGCTGGATGATTTCACCGAGGTGGAGAGTGCCCTCGTCATCAAACCGCGCCGCCGCCATCGGCTGCTGGCGTGGGGGCTGGGGGCGGTCGGTCTGCTCTCGTTGGGCCAGTATGGCGCCTTTCTTTACGATCAATTCCTCACCACCCCGCTCTGGGGCAGCGCCTGGCTGGCGGCTTCGGCGCTGGTGGCGGCGGGGACCGCCAGCGTGGTGGGTCGCGAGTGGCTGCGCCTGCGCACCCTCAAGCGGCGCCAGGATGTGCGCTCGCGGGCAGAAGATCTGCTTGCTCATCAGGGAGTCGGGCAGGGGCAGGCCTTCTGCGAAGGGTTGGCGGTCAAAAGTGGCGACAAGGGGCGCGAGGGGTATCAGACCTGGCTGGCCCAGCTCGACGAGAGCCACAGCGATCGGGAAGTGTTGACCCTCTATAGCCAGCTGGTACTCGGCGAGCGCGACAAGCTGGCACAGGCGCGGGTGGCCAAGTGGTCGGGGGAGGCCGCCGTGCTGGTGGCGCTAAGCCCGCTCGCTACCGTCGACATGATGCTGATGCTGTGGCGCAACCTGCGGATGATCGAAGACATCGCCGATGTCTACGCCATCGAGCTTGGCTACTGGAGCCGCATACGCCTCATCCGTCAGGTGTTTCGCAACATGCTCTACGCCGGCGCCACCGAGCTGGTGACCGAGGTGGGGATGGACTTGCTGGGGGCCGAGCTTACCGCCAAGCTCTCTGCCCGCGCGGCGCAGGGGGTGGGGGCCGGGCTGCTCACCGCTCGCCTTGGCCTGCGCACCATAGAGGCGTGCCGCCCGCTGCCCTGGTGTGCGGACGAAAAGCCGAAGCTGGGCGAGCTGCGCAAGCGGCTGGTGGGTCAGCTGGCCGGTTATCTCAAGGGTACGAGCTAACCCCGGATCGGAGCTCGGGTGCTGGCTCATCCTGAGGGGGGCCAGGGCATGCCGAGGATCTACATTGTTTTACCGGTGAAACGCGCATCCACTTTTTCAGATGTTTTTTGCAACAATCCGCGCCGGGCGGATGGGCTATCACGGCCTAAACCGGGCAACGGAGCTGCTCCGCTTTTATCCCGTCACCTTCAGGTATTGGGCGTACAAGGGGTACCAAGGGTTTGGCTCACTCTGAATGAGTCAGCTCGCCATCAGGCGTGAATGTCACATTTTATTTACATCTCTCGCCAGCAGCCGACCACCGGGTCGGCTGCTTTTTTTGTTGCCGGTTCGTTACAGTGATCCTGTGACCCAATGGCAAGGCGCCCCACCCGGCGCAGAGGATGGAACCGCTTATGGCAACCCTTTATACCGCTCACCAGCCGGATGCCCGGGGGATGATCCACTACTCGGCCGAAGAGCACGGCACCTGGCAGATCCTGATCGAACGCCAGCTGGCGGCGCTTGAAGGCAAGGCGTGTGACGAGTATCTGGCGGGCCTTGAAAGACTGACGTTGCCGCGAGATCGCATCCCCCAGCTGGCGGAGCTCAACGAGGTATTGCTGGCGACCACCGGCTGGTCGGTAGCAGCCGTGCCTGCGCTTATCTCGTTTGACCGCTTCTTTGCCCTGCTGGCCAACCGCCAGTTCCCGGTCGCCACCTTTATCCGGCGCCGCGACGAGCTCGATTACCTGCAGGAACCCGATATCTTTCACGAGATCTTCGGCCACTGCGCCATGCTGACCAACCCCGCTTTTGCCCACTTTACCCACCTCTATGGCCAGCTTGGCCAGCAGGCGAGCAAGGAGGAGCGGGTCTTTCTGGCCCGTCTCTACTGGTTCACCGTGGAGTTTGGCCTCCTGGCCACGGCGGACGGGCTGCGTATATACGGCGGTGGCATTCTCTCCTCCATCGGCGAGACGGCCTATGCCCTTTCCGGCAAGCCGCTGCTGCAACCCTTCGATCTGCTGGAGGTGCTGCGCACCCCCTATCGCATCGACATCATGCAGCCCACCTACTTTGTGCTGCCCGAGCTCGATGCCCTCTACCGACTGGGGGAGGCGGAGATCATGAACGGGGTGGCGCAGGCACGCCAGCTTGGCCTGCATGCGCCGCGCTTTGAGCCGGTTGCAGGCAAACAGGCGAGTTGAGTTATCCGTTATTTCACATCAGATATTGCACATTCAGAACAGAGGAGAGACCCATGTCCGAACTGGCCAGCCAGCAGTGTGAAGCGTGCCGCGCCGATGCCCCCAGAGTGAGCGATAAGGAGCTGCGTGAGTTGATGCAGCTTATCCCCGACTGGCAGCCGCTGGTGGTGGCAGGGGCGTTGCAGCTGCGGCGGGAATTTGCCTTTCGCAACTTCAAGGAGGCGCTGGCGTTTACCAACCGCCTGGGGGAGCTGGCGGAGGCGGAGTTCCACCATCCGGCCATTTTGACCGAGTGGGGCAAGGTAACGGTCAGCTGGTGGACCCACAAGATTGGCGGGCTGCACCGCAACGACTTCATCATGGCGGCACGCACGGATGAGCTGCTGAAGTGAAGACGCCATCACTCACCGAGTGGACGATATGGTAACGGTCAGCTGGTGGACTCACAAGATCGGTGGGCTGCACCACAACGACTTCATCATGGCGGCGCGTACCGACCAGCTACTCAAATAAGCGGCAACAACTGACTCGGGCCTGCCCGGCGAAAGCGGGGCAGGCCCGCATTTTTGTGGGCTAGCGCTCGCACTGGGGGGATCGAGTCTGTATTATCCGCTCATTCATAGAGTTAGCTAGGAAGTGTGTCCCGAATGCGTCTTGAAGTCAGCTGTGAAGACCGCCTGGGCCTGACCCGGGAACTGCTCGACCGCCTGGTGGAGCACAATATCGATCTGCGCGGCATCGAAATCGATACCTCAGGCATCATCTATCTCAACTTTCCCGAGCTGGAGTTCAGCGATTTTCAGCATCTGATGCCGGAGATCCGCCGCATTCCCGGCGTCTATGACGTCAAGACCATCCCCTACATGCCCTCCGAGCGGGAGCACCACGAGATTGAGGCGCTGCTCAAGGCGCTGCCGGATCTGGTCTTCTCGCTCGATGCCAAGGGCAAGGTGACCCAGGCCAACCAGTCGGCCCTCACCACCCTCGGCTTGCCGGTGGAGGAGGTGCGCGGTGTGGCGCTTGGCTCGCTGGTCAAGGGCTTCTCCTTCAGCCGCTGGTTGGAGGCGAGCGACATCCGGCCGCAAACCTGCAAACTCAGCTTCAATGGCGAAGAGTATCTGGCGGATTTGCTGCCGCTCTTTGTCGATGAACAGAAAGGTAAACAGGCGCTGGCGGGGGCCGTGGTGGTGCTCAAATCGGCCCGTCGGGTCGGTCTGCACTTCAGCGCGCTCCACGCGGTGGAGGCGGAGGGGTTCGAGCATCTGCAGGGCGAGAGCCCCAAGATGAAAGAGGTGCTGGCGCAGGCACGCAAGCTGGCGATGCAGGATGCGCCGCTGCTCATCGTCGGCGAGACCGGTACCGGCAAGGAGCTGCTGGCCCGCGCCTGTCACGCTGCCAGCCTGCGATCCAGCCATCCCTTCATGGCCCTCAACTGCGCCGCCATGCCGGATAACGTGGCCGAGAGCGAGCTGTTCGGCTATGCGCCCGGCGCCTTTGGCAACAATACCGAGGGCAAGCGCGGGGTGCTGGAGCTGGCGAGCGGCGGCACCCTGATGCTGGACGAGATCGGCGACATGTCGCCCCATCTGCAGACCAAGTTCTTGCGGGTGCTGCAGGATGGCGTGTTCCGCCGGGTCGGTGACGAGCAGGAGGTGAAGGTCAATGTGCGCTTTATCTGCACTACCCAGAAACAGCTGCTCGATCTGGTCAACGATGGCTCCTTCCGCGAGGATCTCTACTACCGCCTCAACGTGCTGAGTCTGGCGCTGCCGCCGCTGCGCGAGCGCAAGGCCGATGTCATGGTGCTGGCCCAGCAGTTTGTCTCGCGCTTTGCCAGCGAATTGCAGCGTCCACGCCCGCGCTTTACCCGCAACATGGCAGACTATCTGACTGCTTATCGTTGGCCGGGCAACGTGCGCCAGCTGCGCAACTGCCTCTATCGCGCCATGACGCTGCTGGAGGGGGACGAGCTTGGCCCCGAGCAGATCGATCTGCCGGTAGCGGCCGATAGCGCGCCGCTTATCGACGAGTGGTTCGAGGGCAACCTTGACGATGCGGTGAAGCGCTTCGAGAGCCAGCTGCTGGCACGGCTCTATCCGGCGTTTCCCTCGACTCGCCAGCTCGCCAAACGACTGGGTGTGTCGCACACCGCCATCGCCAACAAATTGCGGGAGTACGGGATCAGCAAAAAGTGATACCCTGTCCGTTGAGGTGAACAGAGAGCCCGTTGCAAAACGGGCTCTCTGTTTTTATTTACAGCTCTGTCAGCTGAGTCTCACGTCAAGGCTTGTCAGGCTGTTGTCCGGCCACTTACTATCTGAGTTCATGTACCCGAACCGCGCTGCTGCGGTGTTGTAGAGGCGCCTATCCCCTGATCATGTCGTCACACTTCTCATTCCGACTCGTCGTTGCGCTGCTGGTGCTGTTGCCCGGGCTGGCTTGCTCCCGTGCTGCGCTTGCCGAGGCGCAGACCACTGCAGAGAGCCGGGCCAATGCGGTCAAGGAGCTGGTGCTCGATATTCTGAGCTACACTCGCTGGCCAAAGGAGCCGCCGGTGCTGCATCTGTGCATCGCCGCGCCCACTGAATATGCCGGTGTGCTCTCCACCATTACCCGGCAGGGCAACGGCCGGCCGGTGCAGGTCAATCGTTATGAGGTGACGGATCCGGCCATTGCCGGCCAGTGTCATGTGCTCTATCTGGGGGTGATGGACGAGTCAACCCGGCTGGCGCTCTTCTCCCGTTTGAAGGGGCATCCCGTGCTCAGCATCAGTGAGCAGAACCCGGAGTGCAGCAGCAGTCCCGTCTTCTGTCTGCAGCCGGACAGCCGTAGCGGGCGGCTGCGTTTCAAAGTGAATCTGGATGCGCTGGCGCTCAGCGGTGTGCGGGTGCACCCGGCCGTGCTCAAGCTGGCCATGGCTGATCGGGGTGTGCCATGACGCCATCGTCCGATCGCCATGACGCGCGGCTGACCCTGCGTCAGAGTCTGGGGCGCACCCATCTGGTGACCGCCTTTACCTCGGCTTGCGTGGCGGGGATCCTGCTGACCCTGACCGCCCTGCTGGTGATGCGTTTTTACGCCGACCACAATCTGGAGCTGGTGGCGCGCGCCATCAGCTACACCACGGAAGCGGCAGTGGTGTTTCAGGACGAAGAGGCGGCGGGTGAGGCGCTGCGGGCCATTGCCGCGCGCGAGGAGGTGGCCGAGGCGCGCATCTATCTGCCCGATGGCACGTTGCTGACCAGCTGGTCGCGCACCATGAATACCCCGATTGCCGAGCTGGAGGGTTATCTTGCCCAGTTGATCCTGCCCGGGCCGGTGCGCGAGCCCATGCTGCGTGGCAGTGATAAGATCGGCGAGGTCGAGCTGATCGGCCATGGCGAGTCGCTGCTGATTTTCCTGATTGCGGTGCTGCTGGTGATGCTGATCTGCCTGCTCTTGAGCGCCATGGGGGCCCTCTACGTGGCGGGGCGGATGCAGGTCTCCATCATAGGTCCCCTGCGAGAGCTGGCCCGGGTGGCCCACTCTGTGCGCCGCCAGCGCACCCTGGGGATGCGGGCACCGCCCGCCGGGATTGTCGAGCTCAACGAGCTGGGGGATGACTTCAACTCCCTGCTGGACGAGTTGCAGGCGTGGCAAGCCCATCAGGCACGGGAAAATGCCAGCCTGCTTCATCAGGCCACCCACGATGTGTTGACTGGACTGCCCAACAGGGTCTTGTTTGACGCTAGACTGGCACAGGCGATCACCGAGGCTGAACAGGGTGAGGGGGATTTTGCGCTGCTTTACCTCGATTGCGATCGCTTCAAACAGATTAACGATACCCTGGGCCACAACGCCGGTGACGATGTGCTGATCACCCTGGCAAGGCGGGTGGAGCATCAGCTGCGGCCGCAGGATCTGGTGTGCCGTCTGGGGGGGGATGAGTTCGCTATCCTGCTGAGCCCTGTGCATCTGCAACAGGATGTGGAGGAGGTGATCAACCGCATTCAGCAGGCGATGAGTGAACCCGTGGTATTGCGGGATGGGCAGCAACTGGTGGCAGGGATCAGCATCGGTTATGCCATTCATCAATCCGGGGTCAGTGCCAGCGAGCTGTGCGAGCTGGCAGACAAAGCCATGTATTTGGCAAAACGTGCGCGTCGCGAGGAGGTGGATTCTACCGAACCGGCGTGAATTGATGTCGTTAAGGAGACATAACAATGAAAATATCCCTCTCCCTCAAGACCTTGCTGCTGGGGTTGATCTTCTCTCTGCTGGCAGGTTGTCAGAGTGCCCCGAAGGGGCTCACCCCTGAACAGCTGGCGGTATTGAAGGAGCAAGGTTTTTATCTGACCGACGAGGGTTGGACGCTGGATCTGGCCAACCGGGTGTTGTTTGCCAACAACGTCGGGGAGCTCAATCCCCAAACCCGTCAGACCGTGGAAAAGCTGGGCAAAGCCTTGCTTGGGGTAGGGCTCGACAAGGCGCGGGTTGACGGTCACACCGACAACACCGGCGAGAGCAGCTACAACCAGCAACTCTCCCTGAAGCGGGCCCAGTCGGTGGCGGATGTGCTTGTCTCGGTCGGGATGAAGCCAGCCAACCTGGAGGTCCGTGGTCGCGGCGAAACCGCGCCGGTGGCGGACAACAAGAGTGCTGCCGGACGGGCCGAAAATCGCCGGGTGGCCATCGTTATCGCCAACCAGTAAGCGACTGCCCTGCCAAGCGTGCCGTGTGCATAGCAAAAGAGCGCCAAAGAGGCGCTCTTTTTGATCCGGCCGGCGAGCTTATGATTCGCTCTGCTCGTTGGCGTCGGTGTGCTTGCGCAGGCGGATGTTGATCATCTCCACCACCAGCGAGAAGGCCATGGCGAAGTAGATGTAACCCTTCGGAATGTGCAGATCCATCCCCTCCGCCATCAGGGCGAAGCCGACCAGGGTGAGGAAGGAGAGGGCCAGCATCTTGATGGTGGGGTGGTTATCAACGAAATCACCGATCGCCTTGGCGGCAAACATCATGATGAAGACGGCGATCATGATGGCCAGCACCATGACAGGAACGTGATCAGCCATGCCGACGGCGGTGATCACCGAATCCAGGCTAAAGACGATGTCGAGAATGGCGATCTGGATCAGGGTGCTGATAAAACCGGAGGCCGCTTTGCTGACGCTCTCCGGCTCGGCGGCCCCTTCCAGGGTGGCGTGGATCTCGTGGGTGCTCTTGGCAATCAGGAACAGCCCCCCCAGCAGCAGGATGAGATCGCGGCCCGAGATGGCCTCGCCCAGCACAGTAAAGAGCGGAGCCGTGAGGCGCATGACCCAGGCCAGCGAGAGCAGCAGCAGGATGCGGGTACCCATGGCGAGGGCCAGACCCAGAATACGGGCGCGCTGGCGCTGCGCCTCGGGCAGACGGCCGACCAGAATGGAGATAAAGATGATGTTATCGATGCCCAGCACGATTTCGAGCAGGGTCAGGGTGGCGAGCGCTACCCAGGCAGAGGGATCCAGAACCCATTCCAGCATGATTGAACCTTGGTTGAAAAAAAGAAGCGGAGCATTTTAGCAGGGGGGAACCGCTTGTCCCAGTGGGGCGAAAAGATAAAAATGGTCGCCATCGCAAGGGAGGAGTGCATGTTTCGATTAGGGCTCATCATAAATCCAGTCGCCGGGATTGGCGGCGCAGTGGCGCTCAAGGGGAGTGACGGTGTAGTGGCCGAGGCGCTGGCTCGCGGCGCAGTGCCCAGAGCGCAGGAGCGCACCCGTCAGGCTCTGCTGCCGCTGTGTGAAGTGACTGCGCCGTTCGCGCTGCTGACGGTGGCTGGCGACATGGGGGAGCAGGTGGTGCGTGAACTGGGCTTGCCGCATCGCATCGTCTATCAACCGGCCGGGGAGAGTACCTCTGCCGCCGATACCCGCCATGCGGCAGAGCGGATGCGGGATGCGGGCGTCGATCTGCTGCTGTTTGCCGGTGGCGATGGCACGGCGCGGGACATCTGCGCCGCGGTGGGGGAGTCCTGCCATGTGCTGGGGATCCCGGCTGGCTGCAAGATCCACTCCGGCGTCTACGGGGTTACCCCGGCTGCCAGCGGGCGGGTGGCGGCGCGGATGATCGCCGGTGAACTGCTCAGCCTGATCGATGCCGAGGTGCGCGATATCGACGAAGAGGCGTTTCGCGCAGGCAAGGTGCGGGCTCGTCACTATGGCCAGCTGCTGGTGCCCGGCGATCTGCGGTACGTGCAGGCGGTCAAGCAGGGAGGGCGGGAGTCCGAAGAGCTGGTGCTGGCAGATCTGGCAGCCGGTGTGGTCGAGCAGATGGAGCCAGATACCCTCTATCTGATGGGCTCTGGCAGCACGGTGGCAGCCTGCATGGCAGAGCTCGGTCTGGAAAATACGCTGCTTGGTGTGGATTTGGTGGAAAATGGCAGGCTTATCGGGCAGGATCTCAGCGCCGCCGAGATCCTGACCCGGATCCGTGGCCGTCGCTGCCGGCTGATCATTACCCTGATTGGCGGACAGGGACATCTGTTCGGGCGCGGAAATCAGCAATTGAGTCCTGAGGTGATTCGGAGTGTCGGGCTGGAGAACATCCAGGTGCTGGCAACCAAGAGCAAGCTGGCTTCCCTGCAGGGGAGACCACTCCTGGTCGATACCGATGAGCCTGAATTGAACCGGGCGTTGAGTGGTTATCTGCGCATAACCACGGGATACAAGGATCAGGTCATCTACCCGGTGGCCAGCCCGGAATAGGACGCCATGGAAGCTGCTGGCCTGGCGCCAGAGAGCTGCAATCAACCGGATTGCGGTTCCATACCCCCGAATTATTTGCCGCAAATGAGGCTGCGTTACATGACGATTCACGATTTTGAGCACAAGTTGTTGGGACTGATCGACGGCATGGTTGCTACCGCGAGCGAAGATGAGCTCTTTGCAGGTGGTTACCTGCGAGGCCATATTTCGCTGGCGGTCGCCCGTGCCGAGCTGGAGGGCAAGACCCTGGTGCGGGATGTCAAAAGCTATGTGTTGCGCAGCCTCAACGAGGCGATTTTGCAAGGCGAGCTCTCCGAGCAGGACGAGCAGCTGGTGCAAGCCATGTGGATTCGTTTGCAACAACAGGCAGAAGCTTGATCGGATACACATTTCAAACTGAAGTTTGAGTTTATTCTTCCCTGAAGTTAGTGAAAGGTTAATAATAAGTTTCGCCTTTTGTTTCAGGGATTAAACTATGGCTTCAGCCTCACGTATTGCCAAAAAACTGCCGCTCGAGATGCTCTATCACTGGGAGCGGCAGTGTCCTGATCGAACCTATCTGCGTCAAACCATCAACCGCGAATATGTCGATTTCACCTGGGGTGAAGTGGCCGATGAAGCGCGGCGCATGGTGACGGCCCTGCGTCATCTTGGGCTCGTTGCTGGCGATAAAGTGGCGCTGCTCTCCAAGAATTGCGCCCAGTGGTTTATCGCCGATCTGGCGATGCAGATGGGGCAGTACGTGAGCGTGCCCATCTACCCGACCGCCAACGTCGATACCATCGAATATGTGCTGCGCCACAGCGAGGCCAAGGCGATCTTCGTTGGCAAGCTCGATGACTGGAAGAGTCAGGAGGCGGGGGTGCCTGCCGATCTGCTGCGTATCGCCTTTCCCTACGACACCATGCCGGCCAGCTACCAGTGGGATGATCTGCTGGAAACACACGAGCCCATTCCCGACAGCCCGGTGCAGGAGCCCGACTCCCTGCTGAGCCTGGTCTACACCTCTGGCAGTACCGGCAAGCCGAAAGGGGCCATGCTGACCGTCGAACGTTATGCGTGGTCGTGCGAGAAGCTGGTGGAGACGGTGAACCTGACCCAGGCTGATCGCGGTTTCTCCTACCTGCCGCTGGCCCACATCACCGAGCGGGTCTACATCTACGGCGGCAGCCTGTTTGGCGGCGCCACCATCGCCTTCCCCGAATCCCTCGACACCTTCGTTGAAGACGTCAAGCGCTGCCGTCCTACCGTATTTATCTCGGTACCGCGGCTGTGGGCCATGTTCCGCATCAAGATCCACGAGAAGCTGCCCCAGAAGAAACTCGAACTGCTGCTCAAGATCCCGCTGGTCTCCAGCCTTATCAAGAGCAAGCTGAAGAAGGGGCTGGGGCTGGATCAGGCACGGGTGTTGGGCTGCGGTTCTGCGCCGGTCTCCCCTGCTCTGCTTGAGTGGTATCTGAGCATCGGTCTCAAGGTGACCGAAGCGTGGGGCATGACCGAGAACCACGCGTTTTCGACCATCAACTACCCGTTTCGCGCCGACAAGATCGGTACCGTCGGCAAGGCGGGGCCCGGGGTGACCATCAAGATCTCCGACGAGGGAGAGATCCTCTGTCGCTGTGAAGGGATGATGGTGGGTTATTACAAGGATCCCGAGCACAGTGCCGAGGCCATCGATGCCGAGGGGTGGCTCCACACCGGCGACATGGGCAAGCTGGACAAGGAGGGTTATCTCACCATCACCGGTCGGATGAAAGATGTGTTCAAGACCGCCAAGGGCAAGTATGTGGCGCCAGTCCCCATCGAAGGGATGCTGGGGCAGGAGCCAATTATCGAGCAGCTCTGCGTGATTGGTTACGGCATGCCCCAGCCTGTCGCGCTGGTGCAGCTGGCCGAGAGCGCAGCCAAAGGAAATCGGGATGAGGTCGTGGCCAGACTGGAGGCAGCCCGGGTGCGGGTCAATGACCAACTGGAGTCCCACGCCAAGATCCGCGGCATTCTGGTGGTGAAAACCCCCTGGAATATCGAGAACGGCGTGCTGACCCCTACCATGAAGATCAAGCGTCACCTGCTGGAGCAAAAATATGCCCATGTCGGGGAGCGCTGGCCCTCATCGCAAGTGGTGGTGTGGGAGGAGTAAATCCCGCATTTTCCACATCGCGACAAACAACAACGGCCCTTGATGGGCCGTTGTTGTTTTTGGGGGTTATCACTCGCAGCTATGTGGGGGGCAAGTGAGAAACGAGTTCCCGGTTAGATCTGTGCCAGCGCGGCGGCCAGATCGGCGATCAGGTCGTCCGCATCTTCCACCCCGATGCTGAAGCGGATGAGATCGTCATTGACCCCGGCGGCGAGGCGACTTGCCTCGTCCATGGCGGCGTGAGTGGTACTGGCCGGATGGCAGGCAAGACTCTCCAAATCGCCCAAGCTCACCGCCTGCACGAACAGTTGCAGGTTGTCGAGCAGGGTGGCGCAGCGTTCAAACCCTCCTTCAAGTTCAATGCTCACCATGCCGCCAAAGCCGCTGGCGAAGGCGCCGAGGGCATCATGGCCCGGATGGTTGGCAAGCCCCGGGTAGATCACCTTCTTCACCGCCGGATGGGCGGCCAGAAACTCGGCCACTTTCTGCGCATTGTGCAGGTGGGCATCCATACGCAGGGGCAGGGTCTTGACCCCGCGCTGCAGCAGGTAGGCCTCCTGCGGGCCGATGGGGGAGCCGATATGCTTGAGGGCCACGGTGCGGATCGATTTCATCAGGGCGTGAGAGCCTGCCACCACCCCGGCGATGATGTCGCCGTGGCCGCCCAGATATTTGGTGCCGCTGTGCATCACCACATCGACCCCGAGCTCCAGCGGGCGCAGCAGGTAGGGGGTGAGGAAGGTGTTGTCACACACTGTGATGGCACCCACCTTGCGGGCCGCTTCCACCACCAGTCGCGGATCCACCACCTTGAGGGTGGGGTTGGTCAGGGTTTCGAACAGTACCACCTTGGTGGCGGGGCGGATGTTGGCCAGCAGATCAAGATCGCTCTCGTAGGCGGTGACCTTGATGCCGGCGCGGCTGAAGGTTTGTTTGAGGAAGGCATCGGTGCCGCCGTAGAGCGGGCCGATATAGGCCACTTCATCACCGCTGTCGGCCAGGGCATACATGATGGCGCTCACCGCTGCCATACCGCTCGCCACTACCAGCGCTTCGTCGGCCCCTTCCAGCGCCGCCAGCTTCTGCTCCAGCTCGGCGGTGGTGGGATTGCCAAAGCGGCTGTAGATGAAGCCGGGAGCCTGACCTGCAAAGCGCTCCTTGCCCGCCTGGGCGTTGAAGTAGCTGAAGGTGCTGCTCTGGTAGAGCGGGGTGGTGAGGGCACCGGTCTGGGGGTCGATCCGCTGGCCGCTGTGTACGCTCATGGTCTTGAATTTCATCGTGTTGCTCCGTGATGGCCAGGCTTTGGCCATGACTTGTTTTGTTGTTCGTTGCTTGTTGTTTTTGTCAGCGCGGGTATGTGCATGCTGCTTGTGGCTTATGCATATACCCGCCAGTGGATCTTTGCGCTGCTTAGGCCGGTACCGCTTCGCTTTCAGTGCGTGGAAGGAGAGCGGGTTCCACCGGCCCATAGTGACGCGCAGCCACGTCCGGGTGGGAGCGCAGCCGCCCCTTGAGTACGTTCTCCCCCACCTGATAGAAGAGCGGGTTGGTCGGGTCACTCTCCGGACCTTGCGCCTGTGCGGCCAGCGCGGGGGAGAGGCTGAGCAGTGGCACGGTGGCATCAAGCCGCGCCGCCATGAAGAAGGCGCAGGAGAGACGCGAGACGCCGGGCTGCGGGCTCACCACCCGATGCAGGGTCGCCTTGAGATAGCCGTTGGAAGCCAGCTCCAGCAGCTCGCCGATATTGACCACCAGAGCGCCCGGCAGAGGGGGCGCAGAGATCCAGCCGTCGGCCGTCTCGACCTCAAGCCCCGAATGATTGTCCTGCATCACCAGCGTCAGGTAGCCGGGATCCTTGTGGGCGCCGACCCCCTGACTGCTGCCGCCCGCCTCTTGCCCCGGGTAGTGAATGAGCTTCATGTGCTGGTAGGGGGCGCCGCGGATGCTGTCGTCAAACACGTTGGCCGGTTGCTCCAGCACTTCGGCAAAAGCGGCCAGCAGGGTGAGGGTGATGTCGCTCAGCCGATCCTGCCACGCCAGTAGATGGGCTTTCATCTCTGGCAGGGCGGTTGGCCACTGGTTGGGGCCGATCAGCCGCTGCCAGGGTTCACGGAGCTGGGCCGCAGGCAGGGCTTGCGCCTCGTTCATGATATCGAACTGCTCCCGCAGGTCCGGCCGCGCTCGGGTCAGCTCGGCACCGACCCGGTTATAGCCGCGAAAGTGGGGGCTGTTGACCATCTGCACCGCCAGCTTCTCCTGCTCCGGCAGGGCAAAGAAGCGCTCTGCCAGCGCCAGGGTTTCCCGCTGCTCGGCGTCACTCAGGCCATGTCCTGTCAGATAGAAAAAGCCGACGTCGCGGGCGGCCGCGGCCAGCCGGGCCAGCATAGGGCGACGCACCTCGGGTGCCCCGTTGAGGGCAGCCAGATCGATGATCGGCAGTGGTGAATGTTCCATGTGCACCTCCTCACTCTTTCGTTATCTCTGGCGCCATCTCTTCTGCGGCCTCTGGTGCGGGCAGGCTTGATGAGTGGCAAACGGGATGGCGCGACAGTGTGGCGGTATGCGCTTGCGGTGTGGCGCCATCTGGAATGAAGGGGATGCTACTGTTCGGTGTTATAAGACGGAAACAACAAATTATTCTTAGTTATATACAAAATTCGAAATGGAATTCGGCGCCTGATGGGCTGACGGTTTTTTGCGCAGCCATTGCGGGGTAAAGGGGAAATGTTGAGGGGGAGAGTGATAAGCAGAGGCAAGCTACCAGCGGCAATAATGACCAAAACAGAAAATGGCCAAAACAGAAGGGAGGCGGATGCCTCCCTTCTGTTTGAGCGGGTGTTCACCTGACCGGGTGCGCAGGCGAGTGACCGCGCATCTCTGGCCTTAACCGCCTGTTGGCTCTCAGTAACCCAGGGTAAAGCGCTGGCGCTGGTGAGCCGGTTTTTCCGCCTCGTTCAGCACGCCGTCGGCCAGATCACCGGCGGTGATCCCGGCAGGCTGCTCGTCATTGAACAGCACCTGATCGCCACCCAAGCGATAGCCACCGCGCTTCTCACCTGGCTCCAGGAACACCGGGGGAGAGACAAAGCGCCAGTCGAGAGCGGTTTCATGGCGCAGGGCGGTGAGACCGTCGCGGGCCGCCAGTGCCCCCTGTTTCCACTCGGCCGGAAACTCCGGGGTATCCACCAGTTGCACGCCGGGGGCGACCTCCAGACTGCCGGCGCCACCCACAACCAGCAGCCAGCTGTTGGCTGCTTTGGCTGCTGCGACAATCGCGTTGGCGCCCTTGAGGTACTGGTCGTAGATATCCGGTGTGGTCCAGCCCGGGTTGTAGGCGCTGATCACCCGATCGTGTCCCTTGAGCACCTCGGCCAATGCCTGCGGGTTTTGGGCATCCACCGCCACGGCGGTGACCTGTGGATGGGCGGCCACCTTGCTGACATCGCGGACGATGGCGGTGACATGATGGCCGCGGCTGACGGCCTCGTTCAGGATGGCTGAACCGACAAAACCGCTGGCACCAATCAGGGCAATCTTCATGGGGTACTCTCCTTCACTGTTGGAATGGGGCTATCCTACGCCGCCAGTTATGATTTAATAATCACCTCAAAAATGCATTCACTTGTAAGCTGGATTTAATAATGGAACAGCTCAGACGTTACGCCATCTTCGCTGCCGTGGTGGAAGCGGGCAGCATGACAGGGGCGGCCAAATCCCTCGGCATGACCCCCTCTGCCGTCAGTCAGCATATCAGCCAGCTGGAGAGCCTGCTCGGGCTGCCCCTGCTCCATCGCTCCACCCGTCGCCTCAGTCTGACCGAGGCGGGAGAGGTGGTATGGCAAGGGTGCCGGGCGCTGCAGCAGACCCTGAGCGAGACCGAGTTGCGCCTCTCCGAGGTGCGCGACACCCTGCTCGGGGAAGTGCGGATAACCGCCCCGGTGGGGATGGCGGGCCAGCCGCTGGCGCTGGCCCTCTCGCCGCTGCTGCAGGCCCACCCCGGCCTCACCATCCAGATCATCGCCGACGACGAAAAGCGGGATCTGATTGCCGAGCGGATCGACGTAGCATTGCGGGTTGGCAGTTTGCCCGACTCGACCCTGGTGGCCCGCAAACTGGGGCAAACCCGGATGCTGCTCTGCGCAGCTCCCGCCTATCTGGCGCGCAAGGGGACGCCGCGAACGCCCGCCGATCTGGCCACCCACGACTGGCTCTGCGGCGACATGCTGGGCAACGGTTTGCTGCTGCTTGACGAGAAGGGGGGCGAACACAGGGTGAGGTTCAAGGCCAAGGTGCTCTGTAACAACGTGTTGCCCCTGCGCCAGTTTGCGCTGGCAGGGCAGGGGATCTCGCTGCAACCGGAGGGGGAGATTGGCGAGGATCTGGCGCAGGGGCGTCTGCTCGAACTGTTGCCCGGTTTTCGGGTGCAGCCGATGGAGATCCACGCCATCACGCCGCAGCGGGAGATCCCGGAGAAGGTGCGACGGGTGGTGGAGGCGCTGCGCAGCTACTTCGCAGGCGCCTCCTGACACATATCAATGCGGCTTGGCCTATCTGTCAGTTGGGCTCTTGCCCGCCAACGAGCGGGCGGCGCCACAGATAGAGTCCGATTGCCAGCAGCAAGCCGCCCAGAAAGAGCCAGCGAGCGTTCCCCCATTGGCCGCTGTCCGTCATCAGGGCCGCCAGCAACAGGGGGCCAAGCAGCTGACCGAGGTTGGCGAGCTGGACAAAAAATCCCTGCACGATGGCCAGTTGTACCGGCCCCTGACTCACTCCCTGCGCAGACGAGAGGATAGCCGGCGGCGCCATGCCACCCGACAGGGAGAGGACGAGGCACAATCCATAGGACCACCATGGCGACAGGCCGGGCCAGAAGGCGAACATGCCGCACAGCGCCATCAGGCCCAGTGCCCAGCTGATGAGCCGATCTCGCGCCACGCCCCGGCGCAGCAGCCATGCCCCCATCAGGTTGCCGGGAATATTGGCGACCACCGCCAGTGCCGAGAGCAGGGCGATCTGGCTTTGGCCAATCCCGGGGCTGCCTTGCAACATGGTTGGCAGCCAGACAAAGAGCGCCCATAGCATCAGGCTGTAGAGCGTGAACGCCAACCCGTAGCGCCAGAGTGCCTTCTGCCGGAGCACCGTGAGTTGGCGCAGCGGGTGGCCCGAGTTGATCGAGTTTTTGGGGGCCCCGACCCGCAACTTGTCTGCCGAACGACTGGCCAGCAGAAGCAGCAGGGCAGAGAGTTGCGGGATCATCAGGATCAGCCAGGCCAGTCGCCAGCCACCTTGCGCCGTGAGCCAGGGGGTGAGCAGCATACCCGCCGCCGCCCCGAGAGGCAGGTTGACTGCCCACAGGCTAATGGCCAGCCGTTTATCCTCCTCCCGGGTCACCGCCACGATAAAGGCGGGCATGGCCACCGAGACCAGCAAAAAGCCAATCCCCTCGACAATGCGCGACAGCAGCATCACGGCCAGCCCGGTGGCGGGCAGTGCCAACGCCCCGCCTGTGACGATAACCAAAAGCCCGACAACCCCGGTTTGCCGCCCACTCCAGCGAGTCAGCAGCAGGCCGAGAAAGAGGCTGAAGAGGATCGCCAGCGTATTGAAAGCCGAGGCGAGATAGCTGGCTTCAACCAGTGTCAGCCCCAGCTCGCTGCGCAGTATGCCGAGCACGGCGGGCACTTTGCCCAAGCAGAGAGCGCCGCTGGCACCGGCGAAAATGGCGAGGAAGACCAGAGGCCAGCGCGTGCCTTGTGGCTGGTGGCATGCGAGCGTGTTCATGGCTGAGATTGGCCGTTGTGCAGCCACTCATCGTTGAGCTGGCCAAATTCTCCGCGCTGGTAGGCATGCAGCCGATCTGCAACGGCGTCGTGGCTATTCATCACGAAGGGGCCATGTTTGGCCAGGGGTTCATTGAGTGCCTGGCCTGAGAGCACCACGAAGTGGCAGGACTCGGCGGCCTCAAGCTGCAGAGCCACCGCCTCGCCGCCATCGGCAGGGAGGCTGACCCCCATCCCGTGACCTGCCGGGATGAGGTGCCGCTCTCCCTCAGCCTGCAAAGTCAGCGACCCGGTCAGGGGATAGATCATGGCATTCCAGCCCGCCGCCAGCTGATGGGTGAAGCGGCTACCGGGCGCGCAATGGCCATCGAGCAGGGTAAAGGGTTGGGGCAGTGCCGCCGAGTGTGGCGCCGTTATGCCGTTGCTGTGGCCTGCGACCACCCGTACTCGCACCCCTTCGCCATGAAACTCGGGGATGGTGGCAGCGGCTGCGTGGACGGCAAAAGGCGACATCATCTTTTGACGGGCAGGCAGGTTGACGAAGATCTGCAGGGCGTGGACATAGGGGGATGCTCCCTCCGGCTGCTCGGTATGCACGGCCCCGCGCCCGGCCGCCAGCCAATGCAGCGCTCCCGGTTCGATGGGGCCCTGATTGCCGAGGGAGTCGTAGTTGACATGGGGGCTCGTCGAATCCTCGAACAGATAGGTGACGGCAGAGATCCCGGCATGGGGGTGGGGCTCGAAGGTGGGGGCGGTCATCTGGAAGTGATCCACCATCACCACGGGGTCTATCAGACCGTTGAAAAAGTGTTCGCCAAAATGGCTGGCTGCAAAGCCGCTGCCAATGTGCAGCGGTTGGCCCTTGACGGGGGCAGAGAGAGTCAGGCGTCTGGTCATCAATCGATCCTCCAGAAGATAAAAGATGCCTTCGGTCATCTGACCGAAGGCGAGGCGAGTTACGACTTCTTGACACCCTCTTGCATCTGCCACACCAGGGTGGCGAAAGGCATGTCGAGGGCGCTGTAGACATCGTGCGCCTTGGGGTCGACGTTGCTGCGCAGCATCTCGACTGCGGCGGAGGCGTAATCGGTGACCGGGATACCGGCACCCAGCAAGCGTTGCAGCCCAGTGGTGCGCTTGGCTTCGTTGAAGGTGCCGGAGGCATCGAGCACCACCCGGGCATCATAGCCGGCAGCCTTGGCAGAGAGGGCCGGGAAGCTGGCGCAGATCTCGAGGGATACCCCGGCGATGATCAGCTGTTTGCGGCCGGTCTTCTCAATGGCGGCGCGCACGGCAGGATCGTCCCAGGCGTTGATGACGGTGCGGTTGATCACCTTTACATCCGGCAGGACGCTGGTCAGTTCGGGCATGGTGGGGCCCCACATGCCATCGGGCATGGTAGCGGTCACGATCACCGGCATGCCGAGAGCGCGGGCGGCGTTGGCCAGCGCCACCACGTTGTGCTTGAGCTCGCCCACCGTGGTGTCGCGCACGCCGCTCAGCAAGCCGACCTGATGGTCGACCAGCAGTAGTACCGCATTGTCTCGGGAGAGCATCTCCAGATAGCGGTTCGGTGATACTGTCGGATGGCTGGTTGCCTCGACGGCCATGGCCGGTGTTGCTGTGGTGGCCAGCGTGGCGGTCAGGGTCGCCAGACCGAGCAGGGTGGCAGAGCAGATTTGTCGCAGTTTCATGGTGAACTCCTTGTGATATCGGAACAGTCAAACGGTCCTTGCTGGTGGGGCGGATTGCCCGCGCAGCAACCGTCTGATGGGGACAGGGCCATTATGATGGCTGCAAAAATAGCGACAATCTGGTCAAATAGGTTCTTATCGTTCCATTAATGGAACGATGTGAATGCACCTCACCCTGACCAAGGCTGCCCGATGACACCACTGGAACTTGATTTGAATGATCTCTATCTCTTCACCCATGTGGTGCAGCGACAGGGATTCACTGCCGCCGCGCGGGCGCTTGGCGTGCCCAAGTCGCGGATCTCGCGCCGGATCCGGCTGCTGGAGGAGCGGCTGGACACCCGTCTGCTGCAGCGTACCTCGCGTCAGCTCAGCCTGACCGATGCCGGTGAGGTGCTCTATCGCCACTGTCAGGCGATGCTGGCCGAGGCGCAGGCCGGAGAGGCGGCTGTGCGGCAACGGCAGCAGGAGCCGAGCGGTCTGGTACGGATCAGCGTACCCATTACCATCGCCGATGCGCTGCTCGCCCGCTTGCTGCCCGCGTTTATGGTGCAATACCCCAAGGTGAGGCTCGCCGTGCAAGCCAGCAACCGGCAGGTGGATCTGCTGGAGGAAGGATTGGATGTGGTGATCCGCGGGGTGGCCTTCGAGCAGCCCTCCTCCAGTCTGGTGCAGGTGCCGCTCTGTACGGTGCAGTGGGGCGTGCTGGCTGCCCCAACGTGGCTCTCTCGCCACGGTGCATTGATGCATCCGCGCCAGCTGGAGGGAGAGGATGCCCTGCTCTTCAGCTCGCTGGAGCGTCAGGCCGATCTGTTGCGGCTACGGCACGACAGTGGGGAGAGTGAGGAGGTGGCGGTCAATGTGCTGTTGCGCAGCGACAATATGCAAACCCTCAAGCAGGCGGCGCTGGCGGGGCTAGGAATGGTGGGCTTGCCACTTTACGCCTGCGTGAATGAGTTGGCGGATGGGCGGCTGCAACAACTGTTGCCCGAGTGGCGTCCCAAAGATGGCAAGCTGGTGATGCTCTACCCAGCGCGGCGCGGCCTGTCACCTGCGGTCAGAGCCCTCATCGACTTTATCAAGGCAAAGTTGCCTGCACTGCTGGCAGAGGTCGGCCAGCCTCGCTGAGGGAGCTATCCCTCCATCTTGGTGCGAATGCGCTCGAACAGACTCTGCAGGCAGGCTTGATCCCGATCGGCGGCCCGCACCGCGCCATACATATGGCGACGAATACCGCTCCCGAGAGGGCGGGCGCAGAGCATCCCCTGTCTGACAAACTCGTCGCTGGCCCAGCGCGGCAGGGCGGCGACGCCGAGGCCAGCAGCCGCCATCTGCAGCATCACCGAGGTGTTGTCCACCGGCTTGCAGCGGGCGGGCTCCACACCGGCGGGTTGCAAAAAGCGGCTGAAGATATCCATGCGGCTACGCTCCACCGGGTAGACCAGCAGCACCTCTGGCTCCAGATCGCCCGGCTCGATGTGGCTCTGGTGGCAGAGGGGGTGATCCGGCGCCATCACCAGAGTCAGATCAAAGGCAAACAGCGGCTCGAAGTGGAGATCGCCACGGGCCTGCACATCGGAGGTGAGCAGCAGGTCGAGCTGGCCACCGAGCAGGGCATTGATGGCATCAAAGCCTGGCACCGACTCCACTTCCAGCTCCACCCCTGGCCACTGGCGGCGAAATTCCGGCAACAGCGGCAGCAGCCACTGGATGCAGCTGTGGCAATCGAGCGCCAGATGCAGCCTGCCCGCATCGCCACTCTGCAGGGCTTGCAGCTGTTTCTCGGTCTGGGCCAGGGCGGGCAATACCTGACGGGCGAGGGCGAGCAGCTGGCTGCCGGCTGCGGTCAGCACCAGCGGGCGGCTTTTGCGCAGGTAGAGCTCCAGATTGAGGCGGGTCTCCAGCTCTTTGAGCTGGTGGGAGAGGGCGGACTGGGTGAGGTTGAGGGTCAGCGCCGCACCGGCCAGCGAGCCCTGCTCGGCCAGCGCGGTCAATGTTTTCAAGTGTTTGATCTCTATCCCTGTATTGCTTGGCACTGCCATAAGATGGCTCCTTGTGAGATTGCGTATGGCGCTGATGCGGCTGTCGGCGGTGGCTTGGCCTCCTGCCGTCTTGCTGCTGCGCTTCTTAACACATGCAAAAACGGGCCTCTGTATCCTCGCGGTGAACCTGTTCGGCGGTCAGTTGAGGATTATTTGAGAGCCACTTGAAGAGGATTCAATAGCCAGTGTCACCTTATCTTGTCATTTTGGATGTGTAAACATCTGGACGGCTAAATCATCCAGTTTCCCATCAGATGAATGAGCATAAGGAAATGAACCTATGACACGAGCACACACCCTGGGCTTCCCCCGTATCGGCGCCAAGCGCGAGCTGAAATTTGCCCTCGAATCCTACTGGCGTGGCGAGACCACTCAGGCCGAACTCGTTGCCGTGGGCAAGACGCTGCGTGAGCGCCACTGGCAGGCACAACACGGCGCCGGGGTCAATCTACTGCCGGTGGGCGACTTTGCCTGGTACGATCAGGTGCTTGGCACCAGTCTGCTGGTGGATGCAGTGCCTGCCCGTCACCATCATGGCGAGACCGATCTCGACACCCTGTTCCGGGTCGCCCGCGGCCGTGCGCCGACCGGCCCGGCGGCGGCGGCCGCCGAGATGACCAAATGGTTCAACACCAACTATCACTATCTGGTGCCGGAGTTCAGCCGTGACCAGCGCTTCAAGCTTGGCTGGAGCCAGCTGTTTGACGAGGTGGAAGAGGCCAAGGCGCTGGGGCTGCCGGTCAAGGCGGTGCTGCTGGGGCCAGTCTCCTACCTGTGGCTGGGCAAGGAGAAAGAGAGCGGCTTCTCCCGTCTTGAACTGCTCGATCGCCTGCTCATCGTCTATCAGGAGATCCTGGCGAAACTGGCTGCACAAGGGGTGGAGTGGGTACAGATCGATGAGCCGGCGCTGACGCTGGACTTGCCGGACGAGTGGCGCCTCGCCTACCTCAACGCTTACGAGCGCCTCGCGGGCCCCTGCAAGCTGCTGCTCACCACCTATTTCGGCTCGGTGGCCCATCAGCGCGACATTATCACCAGCCTCAAGATAGATGGCCTGCATCTGGATCTGGTGGCTGCCCCCGAACAGCTGGAGACCCTGGTGCCGCATCTGCCCGCCCAGTGGGTCATCTCCGCCGGGGTGATCAACGGCCGCAACGTCTGGCGTGCCAATCTGGCCAAGCTGGCGCCGACTCTGAAGGCACTGAAAGCCAGACTCGGCGAGCGGCTCTGGGTGGCCTCATCCTGCTCATTGCTGCACAGCCCGGTGGATTTGACCCTGGAGCAGGAGCTGGATCCCCAGACCCGCAGCTGGTTCGCTTTCGCCTTGCAAAAATGTTTCGAGCTGGGACTGCTCAGAGAGTATCTGGATGGGGGCGAGCTCGACAAAATCACCGCCTACAGCCAGCCCATCGTGGATCGGGAGTCTGACAGCCGGGTGCACAAGAAGGCGGTGCAGTCACGGCTCGCCAGCCTCACCAACAGCGATTTTGATCGCCACAGCCCCTATCCGGTCAGGGCCGAGCTGCAGCGCTCGGATCTCAAGTTGCCGCTGCTGCCGACCACCACCATCGGCTCCTTCCCGCAGACCTCGCAGATCCGGGTATTGCGGCAGGATTGGCGCGCCGGTCGCATCGATGACAGCGCCTAC
Organism: Aeromonas sp. L_1B5_3; assembly: GCF_963866575.1. Classification (NCBI taxonomy): domain Bacteria; kingdom Pseudomonadati; phylum Pseudomonadota; class Gammaproteobacteria; order Aeromonadales; family Aeromonadaceae; genus Aeromonas; species Aeromonas sp. L_1B5_3. The sequence continues at coordinate 11,212 of NZ_CAWMDN010000097.1, read as the reverse complement.
GAGGCGGGCATTAAGGCGGAGATCCGCGATGCCATCGCGCGTCAGGAGGCCATCGGGCTGGATGTGTTGGTACATGGTGAGGCTGAGCGCAACGACATGGTGGAGTATTTCGGTGAGCTGCTGGATGGCTTTGCCATCACCCGCTTCGGCTGGGTACAGAGCTATGGCTCCCGCTGCGTCAAGCCGCCGGTGATCACCCGCGATATCGACCGCCCGACCCCCATGACCCTGGCGTGGACAAAGTTTGCCCAGAGCCTGACCGACAAGCCGGTCAAGGGGATGCTGACCGGCCCCGTGACCATCCTCTGCTGGTCCTTCCCGCGCGAAGACGTGAGCCGCGAGCAATCCGCCCTGCAAATCGGGCTGGCCATTCGCGACGAGGTGGCAGATTTGGAAGCCGCCGGCATCAAGATCATCCAGATCGACGAACCGGCAATCCGCGAAGGCTTGCCCCTGCGCAAGCAAGATCATCAGGCCTATCTCGACTGGGCGGTGCGCGCCTTCCGTCTGAGCGCCAGCCCGGTGGCGGACAGTACCCAGATCCACACCCACATGTGCTATAGCGACTTCAACCTCATCATCGAGGCGGTGGCGGCGCTGGATGCGGACGTGATCACCATCGAGACCAGCCGCAGCCAGATGCAGCTACTCGAAGCGTTCGAGCGCTTCAACTACCCCAACGAGATTGGCCCGGGCGTCTACGACATCCACTCGCCCAACGTGCCGAGCCAGAGCTGGATTGAGGGGTTGCTGCGCAAAGCCGCCAAACAGATCCCGGCCGAGCGGCTCTGGGTCAACCCGGATTGCGGCCTCAAGACCCGCGGCTGGGAAGAGACAGAAGCCGCCCTCAAGGTGATGGTCGATGCTACCAAGGCGCTGCGCGCCGAGCTGGCGTAACCGACAAGCCGTGACCGCCATCGATAAGGTGGTGTGCTGAAAAACGAACGAGAGAGGGGAAGCCACTGCTTCCCCTCTCTTTTTTCGTTGGCCACTTTTTCCACTGGATCCTGAACCTTGCCGCAGCCTGCTTTGCACTAGGCTCAGAGTTGGCAGGAGTGGATGGAGTCGCGGCCATGGGTGTTGGTATGAGGATCGCAATCCTGTGGGGATTGCTGATGTGGCAGAGTGTCTGGGCGGCGCCGGCGGCCGAGTTGAAGATGGTCTATTTTGACGACTTTGCCCCATATTCGTGGCGTGACGAACAGGGCAAGATGCGCGGACTGATGATCGATGTGATGGATCGGGTGGCAGGGCAGATGGGGCTGCGGGTGCACCACGAAGGCTATCCGTGGCAACGGGCGCAGAAGATGGTGCGTCTGGCACAAGCCGATGGTTTTGTGACCGTTGCCACCCGTGAGCGGCGCAGCTATACCCTGCTTGTGGAAGAGCCGGTCACTACGACGACCCTGACGATATTTACGCCGCGCGCTCATCCCCATATGCAGGCGTTCCTGCAAGCCAAGCGTCTGGGCGATCTCAAGGCGTTCACCTTTCTCGACTATCTGGGCAATGGCTGGGGCAAGGAGAACCTGGCCAGCTTCACCGTTCATCAAACCATCAATGTTGATAACGTCTTCAAAATGCTGGCTGCGGGTCGGGGGGATCTGATGGTGACAGACCCACTTGTCGCACGCTTCAAACTCAACAAGCTGGGGCTGGCCAATCAGGTGGTTGAAGTGCCACTGGTGCTTGACTCGACTCCGTTCAATCTCTGCATCGGCAAACACTCCCGCTTCAATACCCGGCTCACCGAGTTCAACAGGGCTTTGCAGCAGTTGCGGCAAAGTGGCGAGCTGGCGCGCATTGAAGCCCGCTATCGTTGAACCCTGATGACACAAGTCGTAGTAACCTGGGGGCTAAAAACGAAAGAGGGAAGGAGCAAGCCTTCCCTCTTTCGCTGCATCAACGACAAGCGCCGCATTCAGCACGCTTGCTGCAGATTGAGTTGCTGGGGGGCGGATTGTTCGATAAACAGCGGCGCGGACGGCAGGGATGGGCGCTCACGCTCCAGCACCCGGCTTAGCCACTGGTGATTAAGGGCGATCTGGTCCCGATCAATCACCACCAGATTGTGGTGCTGGGCACCGAGGCAGCCGTAGTGGCGCGGATCAGTTTGGGTAAAGAGGCCAAGACAAGGGACACCACTGGCGGCGGCCAGATGCAGTGGCCCGGTATCGCAACTGACAAAGAGAGTGAGCCCGGCGGTGGCGGCCGCAAATTCGCACAGACTGGTGAGCGAGAGTGTGGCATCGCCGACCAGAGGCAGTGGCGCAGCCGGGTCGTTGAACTGGATCATCAGCGCATCGGGAGCTTGCCGGCGCAATTGGGCCAGCAGTCGTTGCCACTGAATGGGGGAGAGCCCTTTGCCTTTGCGGGCGCCGGTAAAAAAGCCGATAAGCGGTTGCCCCGGGTGTGCTCTGGCCAGCTCCGCCAGCTGGGGATGGCAGGTCGCAATGGGCAGCCCCAGCGCTATCTGCTGCTCGGGGCCCGCATCCACTCCCAGCAGGCGCAGCGGGCGGTAGGCGTAGTGGCGATCTTCTTCGATGGGTTCCGGACGGGCGAAGATCGCATCCCCTTTGGCGTCGTCAAATCCCAATTTTTCGCAGCCGCGCACCCAGGCGGCCAGCAGGTGGTCGGTGCTGGAGGCAAAGGGCACATATACCCGGTCGTAACACTGCTGGCGTAGTTGCCAAAGGGCGGGCAGGGCGCTGATCAACCCTTTCCCCTGCAATCTGATCAGATGAATGCGGTGCAGGTTGAGGGCAGTAAACAGGGGGATCAGTGGCCCCTTGCTGCAAACCAGCTCGATCTCGGCGCCGGGGTGGGACTTTTGTACTTGCTGCAGGAAGGGGAGCAAAAAGAGGTTGTTGCCAATCCGGTTGTTGCTGCGAACCACAAGAATGCGGCTAGGGGGCGCTTCACCGGGTGGCAGCAGGGAGCCTCGGGCCAGCCAGGCGAGGAGCGAGCGTTCGATGCCGGATGTCCATTGGCGACGCTGACCGTCGAAGCGGCGCAGTATGTCTCTGACTTTTTTCATGGGGGCGTACTCGGGCTGAGAAGAATGCCCCCCAAATAGACACAGGGATTCTTAAGAAATTATTAATTTTTTATCAGGAAGGGGATTTTCCCCCGTTATGTGATCGGTAACCGTCTGCCAGAAGGCATCAGCCAGTTGCGAATGACTATTTGGCGGACGGATGAGGCCAATCGCCCAGCACGCCTCGCTCTCCGTTAAGGGCAGGGTGAGCACATCCGGGTGCTCTATGGTGGTGGAGGAGGGCACCAGGGTCCAGGCGATCTCTGCGGCCGCGGTGGCGACGCCCGCTGCGAAGTCGTTTACGTACTGGATCCCCTGAAAGCGCAGCCCACTCTGGGCCAGATAGTTCATCAGGTGATCGTAAAACGACGGCGCCTTGTCCCTGCGCAGGATTGCCAGCGGCTTATCCATCAGATCAGCCAATTCCTTCACATCGCGATAGCTGGCGGGCAACACGGCGACGAAGTGGGCTCGTTCGACCGGCATGGCATGCCACCCCTTGGGGGCGGGCAAGCGGCAAAAACCGAGATCCAGCTTGCCCTCGCTCAGCGCCAGCAACTGGTGGTGGGTGGAGAGATCGTTGAGTTCAATGGTCACCTGCGGTCGTTCGGCGCGAAAGCGGGCGATGACCGCAGGCACCAGGATCTTGGTGGCGACGCCAAAACCGATACGCAGGGTGCCGACATTGCCCGCCAGCACATCGCGGGCGGTGCGGGATAGCTGCTCGCTCTGGATGACCACCGCGCGGGCATCCTCATACAGCGCCCTGCCCAGTCCGGTGAGGCGAGTGGTGCTGGCGTTGCGCTCGAACAGCTCGCCGCCCAGCTCCTCCTCCAGCCGCCTTATCTGCTTGCTCAGGGCCGACTGGGTGACATGCTGACGTACAGCCGCCTGGCCGAAGTGCAGTACCTCCCCCAGAGTGACAAAGGCTTTCAGATCCCGTAGCTCCACAGCGGCTCCTTTCATTCCTGTTAGGAATGTTGAGTGGTCATATTTGTCATTGGACGGAATTCTAGAACTGTTCGATGCTATTGCCAAATCAATTGGGTGCCGCCAGCCGGCGCAATCTAGGTGGCCAGGTCCACCGCCGCAGAAGGAGCAACACCAGATGCATCACCACAAGTTCAACGACTTCCCGAGCGATTTTCTGTGGGGCGCCGCCTCTGCCGCCTATCAGGTGGAGGGGGGCTGGAATGCCGATGGCAAGGGGCCGTCGGTGTGGGATATCTTCACCAAACTGCCGGGCAAGACCTTTGAAGGGAGCAACGGCGATGTGGCGGTGGATCACTACCACCGCATGGAGGAGGACGTGGCGCTGATGGCCGAGATGGGGCTCAAGGCTTACCGCTTCTCGGTGAGCTGGCCGCGCATCTACCCCACCGGTCGGGGGGAGGTGAACGAGGCGGGATTGGCCTTCTACGAGAAGCTGATCGACACCCTCTTGGCCCACCAGATTGAGCCGGTGCTGACCCTTTATCACTGGGATCTGCCGCAGGCGCTGCAGGATGAGTACGGCGGTTGGGAAGACCGACGCATTATCGAGGATTTCGAGCGCTACTGCGTAACCCTCTATCAGCGCTTTGCCTGCAAGGTGAAGTACTGGGTATCGCTTAACGAGCAGAACTACAACCTGACCAATGCCTATCAGCTCGGCACCCATCCGCCCGCAGTGCAGGATCGCAAGCGCTTCTTTGCCGCCAACCATATCGCCTTTCTGGCCAATGCCCGGGTGATCAAGGCGTTTCGCCAGCATGTACCGAACGGCTTGATTGGCCCGAGCTTTGCCTATTCCCCTGCCTATCCGGCGTCGTGCGACCCGAAAGATATGCTGGCTTACGAGAACGCCGAGGAGTTCAACAACCTCTGGTGGCTGGATGCCTACTGCTTTGGCCGTTATCCGCAGGCGGCGCTCGCTTACTTGCGGGAAAATGGTGAGGCGCCCGAGATCCTGCCGGGCGATATGGAGTTGCTGCGCGAAGGGACGCCCGACTACATTGGCGTCAACTACTACTACACCCTGACCTACACCGATAATCCCTTGGGCGGTCAGACCCTGCAGCGGATCAACACCACCGGCAAGAAGGGCACCACGCCGTCCAGCGGCATTCCCGGCCTCTACAAGACGGCGCCCAATCCGCACCTTGAGACCAGCAACTGGGACTGGGCCATCGACCCGACCGGGATGCGCATCGCGCTGCGTCGCCTCTCTTCCCGTTACGGTTTGCCGCTGATGATCACCGAGAACGGCCTTGGCGAGTTTGACAAGCTGGAGGTGGGCGACAAGGTGAACGATGAGTACCGCATCGATTATCTGCGCAGCCACGTCAAGGCGTGCCAGGAGGCGATGCAGGATGGGGTGGAACTGCTCGGTTACTGCGCCTGGTCGTTCACCGACATCCTGAGCTGGCTCAACGGTTACCAGAAGCGTTACGGCTTCGTCTATGTGGATCGTGACGAGCAGGGGGGGTCACTTCGCCGGATCAAGAAGGCGAGTTTCCACTGGTACAGCCAGGTGATCGCCAGCCAGGGCAAGCAGCTCTGACGATGTATCGCATTGCGTAACAAGCGGGCCCGGGCAATCCCCGGGCCCGTTTGCTTTGGTTGTCATCTTTGGCCGAGAGAGGAGAGGGGGCCGGAAGTGGGGCGCATTGCTTGGCGTTTGCTGATTTTTGTCCTGCCAAAGCCGGCGACCCCTGCTATTATCTGCGGCCAAACATGAGCCAATAAAAATCAGGATATCGTGATGACTGACCACACTTTTATTCCCGGCAAGGACGCGGCGCTGGAAGACTCCATCGAACGCTTCCAGACCAAGCTGCAAGCTCTGGGCTTTGATATTGAAGAGGCCTCCTGGCTCAACCCCGTGCCGAACGTCTGGTCGGTGCACATCCGGGACAAGGAGTGCTCCCTCTGCTTTACCAACGGCAAGGGGGCCAGCAAGAAGGCGGCACTTGCCTCCGCTCTGGGTGAGTATTTCGAGCGTCTTTCCACTAACTACTTCTTCGCCGACTTCTATCTGGGCGAGCAGGTCGCCAACGGCGATTTCGTTCACTACCCGAACGAGAAGTGGTTCCCCATCGAAGGGGATCAACTGCCAGCCGGTCTGCTCGACAGCTTCACCCGCAAGTTCTACAACCCGGATGGTGAAGTGACCGCCGAGATGCTGGTGGATCTGCAATCTGGCAACGAGGAGCGCGGCATCGTCGCCCTGCCGTTCGAGCGCCAGTCCGATCACGAGACCGTCTACATCCCGATGAACATCATCGGCAACCTCTATGTCTCCAACGGCATGAGCGCCGGCAACACCAAGACCGAAGCGCGTACTCAGGCGCTCTCCGAGGTATTCGAGCGCCACGTGAAGAACAGGATCATCGCCGAGGCGCTGAGCCTGCCGCAGATCCCGAGTGACGTGATTGCCCGTTATCCGGGGATTGCCGCCTCCATCGCGGCGCTGGAAGCGGAAGGTTTCCCGATTTACAGCTTCGATGCCTCCCTGGGTGGCCGCTATCCGGTCATCTGTGTGGTGCTGCTCAACCCGAGCAACGGCACCTGCTTTGCCTCTTTCGGCGCCCACCCGCGCTTTGAAGTGGCCTTCGAACGTACCGTCACCGAGTTGCTGCAGGGCCGTGGTCTCAAGGATCTCGACGTGTTTGTGCCGCCCTCATTCGACAATGAGCAGGTGGCGGATCACCACAACCTCGAAACCCACTTCATCGACTCTTCCGGCCTTATCAGCTGGGATCTGTTCAAGGAAGAGGCCGACTTCGAGTTTACCGACTGGGACTTCCGCGGCACTTCGCAGGAGGAGTTCGACCACCTGATCGGCATCTTCCACGAGCTGGAGCAGCCGGTCTATATCGCCGATTACGAGCACCTGGGCGTCTACGCCTGCCGTATCCTGGTGCCCGGCATGTCCGACATCTATCCGGCCGAAGATCTGCTGCTGGCCAACAACACCATGGGGGCCCATCTGCGCGAGACCATCCTGGCGCTGCCAACACTTGATTGGGATGCCGAGCAGTATATGGCGTTGTTTGATCAACTGGACGAAGAGGGGCACGACGAGCGTACCCGGGTGCGTGAGTTGCTGGGGATCGCTGCGGCCAAGGGCACCACTCTGCACACCCTGCGGGTGGGCGAGCTGAAAGCAATGCTGGCGCTGGCTGCCGGTGAGCTGGAGACTGCGCTGGATCTCATCGATTGGACCATGGAGTTCAACCAGTCGGTGTTCCCGGCCGAGCGTGCCAGCTACTATCGTGCCCTGCGCGCCTGCGTCGAGCTTTTCCTCGACGAGGAGCGCGACCCCGAGCAGTATCGCGGCGTATTTACCCGCATGTATGGCGAAGAGACGCTGGCACAGGCATGGGCCAACGCCAGTGGCGAAGCGCGTTTCCATGGGCTGGAGGCGGCGGACTTGTCGCTTGCCCAATTCCCGCTGCACCAGAAGCTGCTGGCGGCTTACGAGAAGCTGCAAAAGGCCAAGCGTGCCCATCAGTGGTCATAAAGATACATTGACAATGAGTGAGTAAAGGAGGGGCCGGTTGGCCCCTTCTGTTTGATGCAGATAAGCGATGTCGTTGTTATTCAAAGATGAAATAAAAAACAAAAAATACCTCTAAGGGGGTTGCAGGCAGGGTAGGGGGCATGCTTGGGAACTGCAAAGATATCTTGCCAATGCATGGTTTATGTGGCGAACTATAAATTCTTTAAAATCATTATATTAAAAATCCAACACTTCTGTTTCAGCTGAAACCTGGTGTAAACTGGCGTAGCCATGCGGCTCAAATATTTGTAGTAAAATTACAATCGCACACTGATAAATTTGATCGATGTCAATTTTGGCCATTTGGCCCTTTGTTATGATTTCAACAGGCAAAACATTCAGGTAGATCATAATTGAAAGCTGAATCCCCATTCGATTGTCTCAAGCCCGAAGCCATCGCTGCACTGGCTGAAGACATCACCTACGCCAAGGCTACCAAGCCGGCATACAAGGTCATTCCACTGGCCATTACCGCAGGCGCTTTCATCGCCATCGCATTTATCTTCTACATCACAGTGACTACCGGAACTGGTTCCATGCCTTGGGGTATGGCCAAGCTGGTTGGCGGTCTCTGCTTCTCTCTCGGACTTATTCTCTGCGTACTGCTCGGTGCCGAGCTGTTCACCTCCACCACCCTGACGCTGGTAGCCAAAGCGGCCAACCGGATCAGCTGGGCCCAGCTGCTCAAGAACTGGGGGCTGGTCTACTTCGGCAACCTGATTGGCGGTCTGCTGATGGTGGCGCTGATCATCGTCTCTGCCGAGTACACGGCAGCGGACGGCCAGTGGGGTCTGAATGCCCTGAAAGTGGCTCAGCACAAAATTCACCACACCTTCTTCGAAGCGGTGGCGCTGGGTATCCTCTGTAACCTGATGGTATGTCTGGCTGCATGGATGGCATTTGGTGCCCGCAGCGCGACTGACAAGGTAGTGGTTATGCTGCTGCCGGTTGCCATGTTCGTTGCCTCAGGTTTCGAGCACAGCATCGCAAACATGTTTATGATTCCGGTTGGCATCGCTATCCATAGCGTGGCTGGCCCGGAGTTTTGGCAGGCCATCGGCCAGGATCCGGCAACCTTTGCTGACCTGACCGTATCCAACTTCGTCCTACACAACCTCATCCCTGTTACCATCGGCAATATCATCGGTGGTGGCGTGATGGTTGGTCTGACTTACTGGTTTATCTTCCGTCGTCATCATTAAGGATGATTGCGGGATACTACATCAATACCGTGTGAGGTAATGAAAAATGGCAGAACTTAACGAACAGTTCCAAAAAGCATGGGAAGGCTTCGCGGCCGGTGAATGGCAGACCTCTGTCAACACCCGTGACTTCATCCAGAAGAACTACACCCCGTATGAAGGTGACGAGTCCTTCCTGGCTGGCGCGACCGAAGCGACCACCAAGCTGTGGGACAAGGTCATGGAAGGGATCAAAATCGAGAACCGCACTCACGCGCCGGTCGATTTTGATACTGACCTGCCCTCCACCATTACCGCACACGATGCCGGTTATATCGATCAGAGCCTGGAGCAGATCGTTGGTCTGCAGACTGACAAGCCGCTGAAGCGCGCCATCATCGCCAACGGCGGTATCAAGATGGTTAAAACTTCTTGCGAAGTGTACGGTCGTCAACTGGACCCGATGGTCGAGAAGATCTTCACCGAGTACCGCAAGACTCACAACCAGGGCGTGTTTGACGTTTACACCAAAGACATCCTGAACTGCCGTAAGTCTGGTGTTATCACCGGTCTGCCGGATGCCTACGGCCGTGGCCGTATCATCGGTGACTACCGTCGCGTCGCTCTGTACGGTATCGACTTCCTGATGGCCGACAAACTGGTCCAGTTCAAGTCCCTGCAAGCTGACCTGGAAAACGGTGTCAACCTGGAAGCTACCATCCGTCTGCGCGAAGAGATCTCCGAGCAGCACCGAGCCCTGGCACAGATGAAGGTGATGGCTGCCAAGTACGGTTGCGATATCTCCGTACCGGCCAAGAACGCCAAAGAAGCCGTACAGTGGACCTACTTCGCCTACCTGGCGGCAGTCAAGTCCCAGAACGGTGCAGCCATGTCCTTCGGTCGTACCTCCAGCTTCCTGGACATCTACATTGAGCGTGACCTGCAGAAAGGCCTGATCACCGAGCAAGAAGCCCAGGAGCTGATGGACCACATGGTCATGAAGCTGCGTATGGTTCGCTTCCTGCGTACCCCGGAATACGATTCACTGTTCTCCGGCGACCCGATGTGGGCTACCGAGACCCTGGCTGGTATGGGCGTTGATGGCCGTACCCTGGTCACCAAGAACAGCTTCCGTATGCTGAACACCCTGTACACCATGGGCCCGTCCCCTGAGCCGAACCTGACCATCCTGTGGTCCGAGAAGCTGCCGGTCGGTTTCAAGAAGTACTGTGCCAAGGTATCCATCGAGACCTCTTCCGTTCAGTACGAGAACGACGATCTGATGCGTCCGGATTTCAACAACGATGACTACGCCATCGCTTGCTGTGTATCCCCGATGATCGTTGGTAAGCAGATGCAGTTCTTCGGTGCTCGTGCCAACCTGGCCAAGACCATGCTGTACGCAATCAACGGCGGTATGGACGAGAAGCTCAAGATCCAGGTCGGTCCGAAAACCGAGATGGTCAAGTCTGAGTACCTCGACTATAACGACGTGATGGATCGTCTGGATCACTTCATGGATTGGCTGGCCAAGCAGTACGTTGCTGCTCTGAACATCATCCACTACATGCACGACAAGTACAGCTACGAAGCCTCTCTGATGGCGCTGCACGACCGTGACGTATATCGCACCATGGCGTGTGGTATCGCGGGTCTGTCCGTAGCAGCTGACTCCCTGTCTGCTATCAAGTACGCCAAGGTCAAGCCGGTTCGTGACGAAGATGGCGTTGCCATCGACTTCGAAATCGACGGCGAATACCCGCAGTTCGGTAACAACGACGCTCGCGTCGATGACATCGCCTGTGACCTGGTTGAGCGCTTCATGAAGAAGATTCAGAAGCTGAACACCTACCGTGGTGCTGTTGCTACCCAGTCTGTTCTGACCATCACCTCCAACGTGGTATATGGCAAGAAGACCGGTAACACCCCGGATGGCCGTCGTGCCGGTGCTCCGTTCGGCCCGGGCGCCAACCCGATGCACGGTCGTGACCAGAAAGGTGCTGTTGCATCCCTGACTTCCGTTGCCAAGCTGCCGTTCGCTTACGCCAAAGATGGTATCTCCTATACCTTCTCCATCGTGCCGAACGCACTGGGTAAAGATATGGAAGCCCAGAAAGCCAACCTGGCTGGCCTGATGGACGGTTACTTCCACCACGAATCCAACGTAGAGGGTGGTCAGCACCTGAACGTTAACGTGATGAACCGTGAAATGCTGCTGGACGCCATGGAAAACCCGGAAAAATATCCGCAGTTGACCATCCGCGTATCCGGTTATGCCGTTCGCTTCAACTCTTTGACCAAAGAGCAACAGCAAGACGTCATCACCCGTACCTTCACCGCCGCTCTGTAATAGAGTCGCAGTGAGCAAAAACCGGCGCCAAGGCGCCGGTTTTTTTATGTCCCCATGTTGCCGGATTGGGTGGCTTTGTTAGTCTGCCTCTGCCTCTGCCT
>NZ_CAWMDN010000096.1:0-1109 GCF_963866575.1 Aeromonas sp. L_1B5_3 | reverse complement strand
CCTGCGGATTGGCCCAGTCGATCAGCCAGACGGTTTGGTTCTGCTCGCCTGCCCCTACTTTTTCCTTCACGCCATAACGCAGCAGGCGATAGACCTCCTTGTTGGCGTCATAGAGGATGCGCCCTTCGCCCAGGCTTGCCGCCCGATCCAGTTGCCTTAGCACCTTGGGGATAAGCGCCGCGTCCACACCACGCCCCGCCAGCCAGGCGGTCAGCAGTTCCGGCTCGACATTCCGGTTGTTCTCCCGTGTATGCCAATCCCCCAGATAGCGATAGCCCAGCTCCGCTTGAAATAACTTGATGACGCGGTTCTGGGTTGCCCGCTCCCGTTGGCCGACTGAAATCATGCTCTCTATCCCTGTTATTCTCTCAAGCACCCGCGACAACCGCGCAGCCGCTCTTATTTGTTACACCCACTTCGTTACACCAATCCCTGCTGCAAACGGGTCAAGGCGATCTGCAGACTGCGATCATCAAACAGCCGCGCCTTGCGCTCACCCCACGGGGTTCCCGCTGGCCAGCGATGCAACCCCTCTCGCAGCGCGCTCAGCGTCGGCGCACAGCACTCTTCGGCTATCAACCAATCGACCGTGGCCAATAACTCCATGCCATAGGGCGACTCAAAACCGTCGATTAACGCGGTCGTCTGCTCCAGTATCGGTAAAAATGCTTTGGCCTCGGTATGGAGATAAACGGCAAGCTCTTGTTTTTTGGCCTCATTAAACCAGATGACATCAAACGGCTTGCTATCCGGAATGCGCTTGTCGGACTGCAGATAACTGCCGTCCATCGCATTGAGCAGATGAGTCAGATTGTTGGCATAAGGGCCATAACGATGGGCCTTAAACTGCAACTGCAGCGGATCCCCCAGCGGGTTGCGGCCAATGACCCGCGCCAGAAACCAGGCCAGCTTCTGGATCTCCAGCAAGCTGCACTCCATCCCTAAAAACCAGTAGCGACGTACCAGTTCAGCAATCAAGGCCCGAGCCGGAGTCAGCTCCGCCACCCCGCCCCGCTTGGCCACATTTTGGTATTGGCTACTGGGCTCATAGAGCAGGATATCGATATCCAGATCGCCCAGTGCCGTTTCAATCGCCTGTTTGACCTCTG